>JAZFSJ010000470.1:0-10893 GCA_036446115.1 Thermodesulfobacteriota bacterium
CTTCAGCACTTGGTAGTTATCTCTTCAACAGGAGTGGGTAACAGTAAACTTGCCGTACCCTTTTTTTATAGAGCGCTCATGGGGCCCATTCTTAAGGCAAAGGGGAAATCAGAAGAATTCATAAGGGGATTTGGAATGGATTATACCATCATCCGGCCGGGTGGATATGCAGGTGAAGCGCTTTCTGGGAAAACTGTTTTCGGGGAAGGGGGGGAATTTTCAGGCAGAGTAACCAGGGAGCAAATAGCTGAAGTGTGTGTTGATGCCTTAACCAACCCCTCTATGAAGAATAGAACCCTCGAGGCAGTGGATGAGTCTACGGTCAAAGAGGAAAAGCGTTCTTTTATCGTTACGTTAAAGTGACGACTTTTTACGAGTTCATCTAAAATGAGGAAAATCATTATCGGACACGGATTCACCCCATTAGATAATTAGGGCGATGTGCCGTTTACTATCTAAATAGATCAAATATCTAACGGAGTAAACGCAGATTATTAAGATTTTAAACAAAGAGATGAACCACGAAGTACACGAAGAAACACGAAGGAAAAGTAGTTTTAGGTTGGGTATTAGTAATATGTCGAATTCTTCGTGATTTCGTATTCCAATTTGTGGAGATGCTTATCTGTATTTATCTGTGACAATCTGTGTCCTTAAAGAGAAATAGGTGGGGGAGTTAATTAATGGCAAAAAAGTATGATCTGATAGTGGTAGGTGGAGGGCCTTCGGGGTTGGAGGCTGCTAAAACGGCCTCTGAGAATGGACTTAGGGTTGCTCTTCTGGAAATGAAAACTAATCCTGCTAAAATCCAGCGGGCATGTGCCCAGATGTTTCTTTTGAATATGGACCACTTCTATAATGAAAGGATGTACTTCTCCCGTGAGCAACAGAAGTGGGTTTTCCCTGTGAATAATTTCTCGGTTAACTATAAGGGAGGCTATCGGGAATTTTATGCCTGTCACTTTATTGCCCCCAATACCAAAGATCGGATCGAGATAGGTGACTATGAATCCAATCAGTCCGGGCAGGGAACAGCGGCGGTGGTTTTTGACAAAGGTGCTCTGCTTGAGGGACTCTTTGAGGATGGGAAAAAGGCGGGGGTTGATTACTTTTTGGAGCGAACCGTTGTTGATGTGCAAAAAACCTCCGAGGGGGTGGAGGTGAAAACAAAAAACGGTGATAATTTTATAGGAACTTTCTGCATCGCTGCTGATGGTATTAACTCCCTGCTTGCCAGGAAGCTGGGCTTGAATCGGAACCGTACTTTTATTGCTACCTCCGGATCAATAAGCTATTACATCACCGGTGTTGAGTTTGACCGTTCTGAGATGATCTGTATGGGAAACTGTTATGATCATGGGGGACTGGGGACTGTCCATTTTTGCATGCTTCCCAGCGTTTATCGGGATGACGAGTACTGGCTTTATATCAAAGGGCAGGAGAGGTTCGATTATTTTACTAAAAGGAGTTCTTTCAGCAAGTGGTTCCATAACGTGGAGGTAACACACAAGCGGTGTGCTGTTACAAGCATGTGGGGCCCCGCCAGGGAGCCATTTAAGGATAACGTTGTTTTTGTGGGAGACACCGTCTGGTTTGCTGAAGCGGAGAATACCGGGGCGTTGATTTCAGGTCATAAAGCGGCAAACGCCGTTTGCGATGCCCTCCATAGGAGTAAACCGGATAGGGAAGGGGTGATGGATTATATTAATTGGTGGAATCGTAATTGGCCTGAAACCCATGACTACCGGGATTTTGTCTGTTATCCGGTTTTTTTCAACCTTTTTACCGAGGATGAGCTCAACTATCTTCATAAGATCATTGTGCAAAAATTGCCCTGGAGCTTGAATCCATTTAAGCTCTATGGAAGCATGGTGCGAGCGCTCACACCGCATATGGAGCGGATAAAAAAGGAAAAACCACTCATGGCGCAAAAGATTACCAGGTTAAAGCCGGAGACTGCCGTTTCCCTGATGAAACCCGCCACCCGACTTGGTTATCCTATTTATTCCTAATAAAACGTTGTCCTCCTGAAGGATACTAAATTTACACTTAGAAGGGAGAATGCATGAAAAAACTAGAATGGCAAGACGGCATAGGGGAAAAGGTTAATGCCCTGTGTGAAATTTTTCCGCTTGTCATTAGAGATCGCTGGAGAGAAAGGATCATCTATAACTCTGAAAAGATTGCTTGCTACGAGGGTTCCACTAAAGTAACAGAGGATATCTTCTGGAGATCTGTCTATGAGGTCTTCCCCGGTGGATATGATCCCCTTATAGTGAGTGTAAAAGACCCGGAGAAAATGAAAGCAGAGATGCTCTCTTCAAAGAACCAGGAGGAGTTGGAACCGGGGACAGAGCCGGTAAAGGTCATCAGATGGTCGAAGGACCATGATGTTTCTACTCCGATTCCGGAAGGGAAAAAGATACTCGCGGTAAATTCCAGCGCACGCAAGGGTGGCAATACTGATGTGATGATAGATGAAGTCCTGCGTGCCTGCAAGGACAAGGGTTCGATTGTTGAGAAAATCCATCTTTCTGATCTTAACATCAAACAGTGTACGGGCTGCAGGGCCTGTCGCAAAGGAGATGTTCAAACAATATGTGCTATAAAAGATGGCATGATGCCATTTTACGAAAAGTTGTATGAGACGGATGGTTTTATAGCGGGATTTCCCATCTATACTGCAAGGGAAAACGGTATTATGGCCAAATTTATGGATCGCTGGGATTGTTTTTCGAATCCCTATCTTACCCGGAAGATGCCCGGGGGAAAGAAGGGACTCATTATATGTACCTGGATGTGGCCCAATCTTACTGCCTATGATAGTGTGGTGGAGACGATGGTTATTCTCTTGCGACTTCACCAGGTCCAGACTACTGATGTGCTGGTGGTGTCGGGTACGCGGGGGAAAAAGCATGGAAAGGGTGTGGTGAAAAATCATCCCGATATTCTTGGAACAGCTTATGAAACAGGAATACAGTTTTTAAAAAGCTTATAGGCAAGAGAAATTTGAGTATAGATAGTAATTATATAGCCTCTTCTTGGAAAGAGGTAGAGTAGTGGTAAACGTTTTTTATAATCTTCCCCGTGGGGTGTGGTTTGCTCTGGGGGTTGTGGCAGTAATTACCCTCCTAGTACTTTTTGAAAAGTGGCTTGCCCGAAAGATACAAAAGAAAGGAGATCTCTATCCCGCCCTGCTCAGCTTTTTGGTGATCTTTTCAAAGACCGTTATTCCCCTGGTGTTATTGTGGAAAGTGTATGGGCTGGATCCTGGCTCACTGGGGTGGGTAAAAGGAGATTTCCTTCAGGCGATTTTAAAAGGAGTGGTGCTGGCTGCCTTTATGATAGCTTTCATCTTCATCTACCAGAAATATTCCTATCTCCTGTTTCATAAACCATACACTTCTACGGGCGGCCGCTTTTTAGCAGAGGGAGTATCCGGGGCAGCTATTTGGATTGCTGTATCTGCTGCACTTATGAACGCCTTTGGTGAAGAGATCATCTTCAGGGGCATGCTGCTGCCTGCTCTGTCCGGCTGCCTGGGGATTGTCCTGGCGGTCGTTGTCCAGTCTCTTATCTTTACTGTTTATCACTTTTTCCCTCTGCAGAACTCTGTACTCCTCTTTATGATGGGTATTTTTTTTGCTTTGGGATATCTCTGGAGTGGGTCACTACTCACGCCGGTTTTGGCTCACCTTATTGGAAATGGATTGCCTGCCTTGCTTTTTCTCATTCGTTTACTCCGAACGCGATAAGGTACAGGAATTATTTGCAGGAAATAATTTAATAAAAGGAGAAAAAAGATGGAAAAAGGGTTAAAGAGATTTGCAGGAAAGAGTGTCTTCATAACTGGGGCCGGAGGTGGTATAGGCAGGGGAATATCCCTTCGCTTGGCTGGGGAGGGTGCAGATATTGCGGTGTGTGATATTGATGAGGGAAAGATAAAAGAGACTGTAGCACAGATTGAAAAAACAGGACAAAAAGCTATAGGGCTTGTGTGTGATGTGGGAAAAGAAGAAGAGATAAAAAAGACAATAAAAAGTGCACTAGAGGCCTTTGGTAAGATTGACATCCTGATAAACAATGCAGGGACGGGTGATACCAATAAGTCCTTTGAGGAAATAGATCCTGCACTCTGGGACAAGGTGTACTCCACTAACGTTAAGGGTCCCTTCTTTCTTTCCAAGCTTCTTGCCATGGATATGATCGGAAAGAAGATAAAGGGGAAGATAATCAATATTGCGTCTACGGAAGGAAAGACCAACCGGGCAGGAAGTATTGCCTATGCCTCTTCAAAAAGTGCCTTGATAGGCCTTACCCAGGGACTTGCGATTCAGCTGGCACCTCATGAAATAACGGTCAACGCGATTTGCCCGGGATTGATTGACACTCCTATCTGGCACAAAGCTGACAAGGAGATGGACCTTCCTTTGGGGAGTATGGTAAAGATGGTGGCGGATACATCTATGGAACAAAGGCAGTTGAAAATACTAAGAATTGGGACACCGGATGATATCGCGGCAGCCGTAGCCTTCCTCGCTTCAGAAGATGCCAGTTACATGACTGGCCAGGCCGTAAACGTGTGTGGGGGGATTGAATTTCACTAAATAGAAAGAATAAATTCATGAAGCGTTATCGCCGTATTATCCTGGTATTGATAGTAATAACCCTTTTTGTCCTTGTTGCGGGGCCTTTTTTAATTCCCATCCCTCCTTTAGAAAATACAGTTCCACCCGGAAATCTTGCAGATCCGGATAGTAGGTTTATCGCTATCAGAAATGTAGATGTGCACTATAAGATTGAGGGGAAGGGGGATACTGTTCTGATATTCTTGCATGGCTTTGGGGCAAGTACCTTTACCTGGCATAAGGTGATTAAGCCACTGTCTCAAAACTACACTCTCATTGCATATGACAGAACTGGGTTCGGTTATAGCTCGAGGCCTATGCCCGGAGAGTGGAGTGGTGATAGCCCTTATAGCCAGGAATCCCAGGTGGAACAGTTAATTGCTTTAATGGATACGCTAAAAGTTGATAAAGCGGTATTAGTAGGTAATTCGGCGGGGGGAGTGACGGCGGCGCTTACTACATTAAAATATCCGGAGAGGATAAAGGCTCTAATATTAGTAGGTGCTGCTATTTTTAAGGGAGGACCACCTGGCTGGTTGAACCCCTTGATACGAATTCCTCAAGTAAAACGTTTAGGGCAGTTACTCATTAGAAAGTACTATACAATTTTTTTTGAGAAAGCACGTAAACTTGCTTGGCATGATCCGTCCAAACAGACAGAGGAGATACTGGCAGGATACAGAAAACCGATGCGAGCAAGAGATTGGGATCGAGCATTATGGGAATTTGCTCTCGCCTACAAATCATCGAGTCTTAAAGAAAGGTTGAGCGATATAAAGGTTCCAGTGTTGGTGATTACTGGTGAAGATGATAGGATTGTGCCACCGGAGGCAAGTGAGAAAATTGCTGATGAGATATCACACGCTGAACTGGCAGTCATTTCGAATACCGGTCACCTGCCTCATGAGGAAGCACCGGAAGAATTCTTAGAGGTAGTAAATAATTTTCTAAAAGAAGTTTTATGAATGAAAAGGGACTCATAAATTTGAAAAGCATCGTATTGTTCGCTGTTATTTTATTCACTTCTTTAGGAGGAACGGCTATGGCTTTTAAAAACGAAGTTGTGAAAATAAAAAATTTAGCTTTAGAACATTACCTGCCCGATAAAGAAATTAAAGATAAAAGGATTCTCTTTGTCCATAGCTCTGGACATGGTTCCTGGATGTGGAAAAACTTTCTTTCCTATTTTGCCGAGAGGGGGTATGACTCCTGGGCATTGAACTTAAGAGGCCATCATCTCTCCGATCCTGTGGATGATTGGGAAAAGGTGGGAGTTTCAGAGTACCTGGAGGATATTGCAAAAGCAGTAGATAGAGTTGGAGGAGATGTGGTGCTGGTGGGGCATTCCATGTCAGGTCTTTTGATCCTCAAATATGCGGAGTCCCATAGAGTAGCAGGACTCATCGTTTCTCAGTCCGGTCTGCCAAGATCTCTGATGCAAGAGAAAGGCATAGAGATTAAGGGTCCCATGCCGGGTAAGGGTCAGAGGGAGATTAAATCGGGAGCCATTGTGCCCATGAAGGACAGGGCATTAGTAGAAAAGATGCTTTTTGACAAGGATAACGTTGAGAAGGAGAGTGTAGATTTGGTTCTCAAGATGTTGGGGGAGGAGTCTGCAAGGGTAGGTGGGGAAATTATGCAGATGGAGCTTGTACCTGAAAAGATTAGAGCTCCTTTGTATGTGCTCGGGTTTGATGCCAACAAGATAGGCATTAAAATGCCCGTTGATCTCAACAAGGTTTTGGCAGAGGAGTTAAAGGCCAGGGACTATAAGGTAATTGAGCCGGGCGGGCATGATTATATGCTGGAGAAAAACTGGCAGGAATATGCACACCAGTTTGAGGTGTGGATCAACTCCAGGTAGAGGGTAGTATTAATATAGAGAGGTGATTGTGTGCTTTGAAAATCCTGCGCTGTGCGCGGGGAGCATCACTTGAGAAATAAATGAATGCAGGATCGATGAAATTATTAAAACTTTAGATAGGGATCTCTGGTTGGATAACCAGGCGGTCTATCTTTTTTTCTTTTAGCTCATCTCCCTTAGGGATCTTTTCATTTTTATAAAAGATGGTATTGCCTTTTCGGATAAGGGAGCAGGGCATGATGGGATTATCTAAAGCGAAGGTATATTTCTGACACTCTTTCTTGCAGGAAAAGATACCCACCATCCCTTTCTTCTCCGGGATGTCACAGGAGGCGGTAAGACAAAAGCGGGTTGTGGTCACATAGACAAAAGGTATATAGAGAGACAAGTGAATATCTGGTCTCACGTCATTGAGTTTGATGTCTTGAAGGGGGTAATCTAATTCCGCCCTGGTGATGCCCTTTTCAAGCAAGAATTTACGATAAACCTTAATAGAAAGGTTAGTACTCTGTAGATGTTTTATGGCGTCCTCGGGCAAGGTATCCATAACATTCATTAGCCTGGGACCCCGTTTTATCTTGGTCATCAACCTTCCCAGCACAGGCGCTAGCTCTGTGGATATTCCCCTGAGGGCCCTCAGGATTCCCCAATCATTGAAGATCACCTCGCTCTTAGGGTTTACCTCTGCCACTTTTTCGATTATCTCCTTCCATTTTTTTAGTCCTTCATTGGTGACATAGGGAGTGACCAGAGAGAAGGGAATTTTGTGTTCTTGCGCGAAATCCATTACCTGGTTAATGTCCTGAGCAGAGGGAAGCAATCTCTCGCAAAATTCATTACCAAAGTATATTCTGGTAAAAGGCGGACTGAAATATTTTAGGTTTTTTGCCTTTGCAATAAAGAGAGTTCGCTCCATCAGGAACCTGTATCCTTCTCGTTTTCAATAGGAAAATATTGAGGTGCCCCAACCCCTTTTATGGTGAGGACAGGAAAGGGGGTCACTACGACTGCACTTATTTTTTTGAAAGATTAACTATGGATTGAAGCCTTGTAAGTTCCTCATTGGTTTTGAGATAGCTTGTTCTGGGCCCCATCATAATAGTGAAAAAGGCCCTCTGGGCTGAAAGAGGAACCTCAAATCCCCACTTTTTAAACAGGTGATATTCGAATTCGGCCTGGGGGCCCATAATCATTTCAGTCCAGAGTGTGATGGGACACTTCTGGGGTTTTGATGCAAGGACCTTTGTGTAGCTTTTTAGGGTCTTATCCTGAAGGACTTCGAGAAATTTTGCATCATGGTCTCCTTTTTTGTTATACACAAAACCGGCAATGGTACAGTTTTTAAACAATTGCCCAGACTTTACCATCGTTGAGAGTTGGTTATAGTCGAGGTTCAGCTCCTTTAATTCTTCTCTCAGGGCATCATCGAAAATCCTGATATGTTCCTCACTCTGTACGGTGGGCATTCCGGCATAGTAGAGGGTTAAAGTGTTTTCTCCTACTTTCTGAAGAGCGCCGTCCGTGGAGAGGGGTGGATAGCCCTCTTTGGTTATCCAGAGGCTTTGAGGCAGTCGAACAAAATTATCTCCTTTGCGGGTTTCCTTTTCCACCATGACAATTCTCGTTTCTGCTCCTTCTTCATAATACTCTTTGATATGATGGTTAACCGTAGTTTCCTGGTATTTATAGTTATAAGTATACTCACCGATTTTTTTAACGCTAAAACCATAGTTTTCCAATTTCATTTTACACCTCGTAAGTCGTGTTTTTAATTTTTTATAATTCTTCTCTGCGTATTCTGCGGTGAATGTTTAATAAAAAAGAGGAAAGGATGCATAGTCACTGTTTTCCTTTCCTCTTTTTGGCCTTCTTTCCCATTTCTATTTTTTTGGTTGTTCTGCATACTCTTGGTACCGCTTGAAAATTTCCTCAAAAGTGGGATAGTGAAAGGTGAGTCCTACCAGATTGTTTTTGATTTCAAAGGTTAAATCAGTACCCCTGCTGAAGAAGAACGCATCGCCGGCAGCCCCTTCCATAACCTCTCCTTCACAGGTGACTTTCATGGGTCCTCCTGAGATGATATAGAAAATTTCATCACACTCATAGTGCCAGTCGAAGGTTACAGGAGGCCATTTCTCCAGCACTGATCCAAAGTGCTTGCATTGAGAGGAATCAAAGAGGATGGAAACCTCAGCCTCCTTTAGCGCCTTAACACCTGGCAGTTTCTCTTCATCAATATCGAAGAAGTTTCCAATCTTTTCCCATTTAATATCTTCAGATTTCTTTAATATGGCAGTCACTTTTTCCTCCTTTCCATTTGTGAGATAGGACGCAGAAAAATCACATTTAACAACTGTGTTTCATTCTTAAAATATAATACGGGCTTTGTCAATACTAATTAAAGCCACCTAGGAGTCTGTCGGAAAACGCTCATCTGCGACGTTGCGCTCATCCTTCGTCACTGCAGCGTACGAATAAGTACGCCTCATTCCTCAGAATTTCGCGCGCCTTGCATCTGAACATTTTCCAACAGACTCCTGATAA
The DNA here is from genome assembly GCA_036446115.1 of Thermodesulfobacteriota bacterium. Taxonomy (GTDB): domain Bacteria; phylum Desulfobacterota; class WTBG01; order WTBG01; family WTBG01; genus JAZFSJ01. Next base: position 9,037 of record JAZFSJ010000470.1, read on the forward strand.
GAGGGTATTCCGACAAACTCCTAGAGGGTAGGGCTTCATACCTTTAGCCCCTATGCTTAGACCACAAGTTATACTTTAAAATCCAATAAATTGCAGCAATGCCATCTTTCCAATTGATTTTTTTTCCTTCAGTATAATCTCTACCACTGTAAGAAATATCCACTTCATAGATTCTGCATTTTAGTTTTGCCAGTTTGGCGGTTATCTCTGGTTCCACCCCGAATCGTTTTGATTCAAGGGTAATCTTCTCAAGCAGGGAGGTTCTAAACACTTTATAACAGGTTTCCATATCTGTGAGGTTAAGGTTGGTAAGCATATTGGAGAGAAGAGTAAAGAATCTATTTCCTACGTAGTGCCAGAAAAACAATACCCGGTGAGGTCCTCCTAGAAATCGAGAACCGTATACCACATCTGCTTTCCCTTCGAGAATGGGTCGTATCAGTTTACTGTATTCTTGGGGATCATATTCTAAGTCAGCATCCTGAATGATAACAATTTCACCTTTTACTCGTTCAAAGGCTGTCTTCAGGGAAGCGCCTTTACCCTGGTTTTTCTTATGGAAAAGAACCGTTATCTCTTCCTGTTCTTTGAGTTGGTCCAAGATCTCTCTAGTACCATCGGTGGAACAATCATCCACTACAATAATTTCCTTTGCGAGATCAACAGAGTGGACCCTTTTAATAATTTCTTTAATAGTGTTAACTTCATTATAAACGGGTATAACTACTGAAATCATATGCTATGCGGAATAAAGGTTTTTAGTTTTGATAAAATGTATTTTACCCATTGCTATTGGCATTAACTTGTTTACCACCCTTAAAAATAGAGGGGAGCGGAACTTTGATAGAGGGAAGAAAAATCACACCCAACAGGATGGTGATCATGACCTGAACAAAGTGGAGGAGTATCGCGAAAGTTAGGGCATCATTTTTTGAAATTCCGAAGAGCGTAAGAGCCAGCACACAAGAGAAGTGAAAATTCCCGACGAAACCGGGAGCAGTAGGAAGTGTTACACCTAATGCAGTAATGGCTAACACAGCGTAGGCTGCTACCAGCGGGAGACTCAACATGGATGCAAAAGATGAAAAAAGAATGTATGAAGATAGTGCTAATAAGGACCAGATGACTGCCGATAAAAAAGCAAGATAGAAGGTTTTTTTTAAGTCAGGGAGAATTTGCAACCCATCGAGAAAAGAGTGGAACAATCTCATTGACCGGGAAGACAGAGTTTCTGGTAATTTGCTTATGATACGATCAACCCACTTTGCAGAAAACTCTCTCTTTACCACCAGAAGAATAAGAAGGAGGAGGAGAAGGATGACGACGATGAGAATAGAACAGGCTGATCTAAAAAGCCAGGCAGGAAGTTCTACCATCATCAAAACCAATAGCAAAATCATCATCAGTGTGAGCATATCGAATATTCTTTCGACTAAAATGGTAGCGAGAGAGGATCCCATTTTTATGGCACACTTCCTAGAAATAAGGTAAGGGCGTGCAAATTCTCCCATACGCCAGGGAAGAAGATTAATGGCCAGGAAACCCACTGCGGTAATAGAAAAAAGAGACCACTGGTCAATCTTTTTTATGGGCTCTAAAATAACTCCCCAACGGTAGGATCTTAGTATTTGAACAATGATAGTCAGAAACACGACTGGAATTATGTAGAGGTAATTGACAGTTTTAAAAGAAGATTTTATTCCCGCTACGTCAGTACCTCTAAAGGCGAGCCAGATAAAAAATAAGCCTACCAGTATGCCCAGAAGTATATTAACCTTGGTTTTCATAATAGTATCCGCTCATCGAATGGTTGTCTTTTGGAAATGGTTTGAAAACAACTCTATGGATTTCTTAATG
>JAZFSJ010000471.1:0-2914 GCA_036446115.1 Thermodesulfobacteriota bacterium
GACACTGTACACCTCCTTACTGAGATTAAAATCTTACTGCCGGTGGCAGGTCCTGAAATGACCAGACCTCATAGGGAGCAAGGCCCGTAGAGGCAAAGGGGTCCCACATAAACTGCTTTTCAAGCCAGCGCCTGCGCATGTCAAACATGGCCTCTGTGTCACTGTCGCTGAATTCCTGGTCCTTTCTTTTTGTGAGTACCTTACGGTAGGAATCGAACATGGTTTCAACAGCTTCCTTTACAATAGTAAAAGTTTTTTCATCTATCTCAAAAAAGGGCATTTTGAAAAAGCTTACCCCCACGCAGGAGGCTTTAAGGTGGTCCTTATGGTGTTCTTTGAGAAGGGGTGCCCTGAAAGAGTCGATATCAAGCTCATGCCTGGCAAAGAGTTTATCCATCTGATCCTTTACGAGGTTTAAGTCCTCTTCAATAATTGTGCCCGGTGTTATGTCCATGATCCCTCCTACCATGTTACCTCCGTCTTTATTATAAGAAAAGTTCATGGCAATGTGGAGCATTCCCACCAGGGGGGTTTTCGGATAGAGGTCGATCTGCATATACCTGTTAAAAAGGGGCTCTGGCATCATGGGGGGCATTTCCTTTTTTACCAGCGTCCTCATAAACCCGCATTTCTCAACCACAGCACCCCGTGTCACTTTTACCACATAGTCCGCCGCCTCATAGTTAAAGTTTTTGGTTTGGATATCCTGAGTCCCGTTGAGCTTAAAGGCGGCATCAAAGACCTTTTTCTCCATCTCATCCATTAACCCTTCCATTTTCCTGGCGAGTTGGAACTGCTCAGGAGTGAGTTCAGCCGGCTGATGGGCAGAGGTATCGTTTTTCATGTAAACCTCCTTTTCGAATTTCCCCTGCTCCGTGCGAAGCACGGGGTTTCCAAAGCACACAATAAACTTGCGTTATTTTTTACGGGGGGCTTCTAGTTTAGGATTCACTGGTTACCCAGCGTCGCAAGATGGTCCTTGAACGTTTTCCGACCATAACCCGGTGCCCGCAAATCATTAGTTAAATAATACTGAAGCACCCTTATAACTTCGGTTGCGAGTCGTACCTTGGGGATTAAAACTCCCATGAACGTTGTTATAGCAATCATTGTGGGCAATGTCCAGAGGGGAAGACTTTTAATTTTTGGTTTCCTGCCAAGTGCTTCAAAAGACATCTCCATGATCTGTTTATAGGTGATAATGTTTTCCGGGACTTCTGGACCGCCAATGGGGTATACACGGTTACGATGGCTGGGTTCTTCTACACAGTTAACCATAAACTCTGCCAGTTCTTCTTTTGCAATAGGGTTGTAAAGTGCATATTCACCATTGCCGAAAATGTAGGCCGATGAGCCCTTGCGGATAGTGGGGAATTGTCTGAGTAGGTCCCTATAGTAGGCTGTGGGGCGAACAATAGTATAGTCCATACCGGAGATCATTAAGGCATCTTCCATTTTTAACTTGGCGTGCTGAAGAGGAAGCTTAGGCCATCTCACACAAATTGCTGACAGTAATATGAAATGGTCAGTTGCGTTCTCTTGAGCAGCATGGAGAACATTGAGGGTGGCCAGATAATCGATTTTATAGAGTTCTTCCGGTAGTGGTGTACTGCTGGACAAACACGAGATAACAACATTGATTTTATCGCGGAACGCTTCCTTTTTTAAAGATTCCAGATTCTCTACATCTGCAATACGGACCTCAGCACCTTCGAATTCTTCCTTTTCTACTTTCCGCCGGGTAACTGCTACCACCTGAAATTTCCTTTTAACTAATTCTTTGACAACTTGTTGGCCTATGTATCCTGTTGCTCCAACCACCAGTACACGCTTATTTGCATTATCCATGAGTCTATACCTATTGTTGTTTCTGCCTATTCCTGAATTTGCCTGCCCCTATATATTATTTACTGTTGAGGGTGGACTGCAGACTACAAACCCTCTTCTTTTCTACTCCTTTATAGGGCCATCTCCCGGAAACCTGAAACCACACCCAATTAGGGGAGAATCGATTGGCATCAGATTGCCGGCCTCGGCCTGATCCCACCATTTAAAACTTAAGTGGATGTGGTGGTGATGAAAAGGCCAACCCTCGCCATAAGCCAGCATATCGCACAGGTTGTCATACTCGTCATCCGAGATGATTCCGTCGTTTTTAAGTTGGAGAGCAACATCTTCTATTAAGGGACCGATGACCTGATCTACACCCGCGACACGGAATCTTGTAGTGTTACAGTCCGGTAAGCAGGCCAGTTTGGCTATGAAGTATGCGGTTCGCTGCAAGTCAACAATATGTGTGTCAACTGCAGACGGATCACAGTAAAAACCGTTGTTAGATCCACTATCAGCATCGCAGATAATGCGGGCACCGTTGTCTGAACCGGTCTGATAGTAAGCTACGTCAATATTACCCCCTTGATCGTGTGTTGTCTTTGGATGGCGTAAAGTGCCAATGTCAGATCCAGGAGTAAGACCATCACGCTGGCAGATGTCGATTATTCCCAAGGGGTTTGTGTCCGGGAACTGTTGCTGAACCTCATATAAGGCATAGCGAAGATACATAATCGCCTCACGACGAGCCCAACGGTAGTTTGAGTTAGAGTAATCCCCAAACAGATAACCATTTCCCACAAAGCCATCATCTTGGTCAGGAAAGGGCAATTGGTACAATTGTATCTGATTGTCCACCAAGCCAAGGCACTCATCAACGTCATATTCTGCTGAACAGTCCGGACCATCGCTGTAGGGAGCCATAGCCACATTCAGATTGTAACCGTTCACTGCTCCCGGGGCACCGAATACCTGGAAGAAAAACTCCTTGTTTCCTGACAAAGACAAAACAGATAGATATTCTTCACCGTTTGCAAGTGGACGTAATGAATTGTGTGACTGCAAGCTATCTCCCAGCAAGTCA
>JAZFSJ010000472.1:0-3663 GCA_036446115.1 Thermodesulfobacteriota bacterium
GTTCCCCAACCGAGGTCATAGTAGTTTGGATAGCTCCTTTTAGGTCTTGAGAAATCTTATACTCTTCCAGGATCCTGCCCAGCATGTAGATGCCATAGTCTACCCCTAATCCTATCCCCACCGCAGATACCGGCAGTGTGCTTACCGTGACGGTAATAGGCATGGGAATTAAGTGGAACATACCTGTGGCCATCATGGAAAACGCAATGAGATTTGATACAATAAGGGGTATGGTTAACATAAAGGCTGCTACCACGGACCTGAACATTATCCAGCAGATAATAAATATGGCAAGCAAGGCCCAGCCCAGGGTCGTAAGGTGGTATTCTTCAATTACCTCATTTATGGCTGCCTGTACCCCGATGGCGCCACCTGCCAGTTTGAATCTCATGGGAAGTTTAAGCTTCGAATGATTCTCAATATAATCCTTAACCCTTGTCATAACGGTCTTGATGGTGGGGGTCGTTTTATCCCTGCAGTAGATTATTATGTTGGCTGCAGTTTCCCCAAGTTCATCGCAATACCTGTCCGAACTTCCTGGGACGCCTGTATTTCTTACTTGACGGAACATGGCATTAATCATCCTGTCTGATTGGGGGAAAAAGTACCAGTTAGGATCACCCTCATGGATGAGCCAATTGTTACCGGGGAAGGTTTTGATAATCGAATCGACAAACATCACCAGCATTCCCGGTGTCTCCCGCATAAACTTCTCAAAGCGATACATCTCTGCAAGATTTTCACCACACTCCCTAATTCGCTTTCCTGGACACGATACTAAATCGTATTTATTTTCCCCCTCAATTACTATATAAAGTGGACTTAAGATGGGCATACTGAAGCTTATCCTGAAACCATCCCGGTTGTACCTGTGCCAGGGCCAGAAAAGAGAAGAACCCGGAACAGCATCTCCTACCTGGATGTTTCTAGCTCCTAGATATCCCAGGACAATTAATATGGGTACCATGGCAAATACCACCAGGCTTCCCTTTCCTCCAATTAAGGATCCCACTTTGGCAAGTATCCTGTCCAGAATGCCCTTCTTCGCAAATTTCTCAAGAAGGGTGGGGGAAATAGGAAGATAGCTCAATAGTACCGGTACCAGGATGATGGCAATGATAACCTGGGCGATACACCAGAAGGTGCAGGCGATGGTGATCTTTTGGAGGATCTGGATGGGGGTTAAGGCGATGAGGATAATCCCCATGGCATCGGTGGTGATGGCGGTAAGGCCCGGCACACACATGCCTTCGATCACCCGCTTGCAGGCACTTTTACCATCTTTGGTGATCAGGCACTCTTCCGTGTAGCGTTTGATTACCTGAACTGTATGGCAGGCCGCCCGGGAGGCAACCAGGAAGGGAAAGACTAAAATAAGAGGATCAAGATTGTAACCCCAAAGGCACATGAATCCCAGTCCCCATACCCCGCTTAAAAGGGCCGCCAGAAATGGTATCACTGTTGCCCGAATAGACCGATACCAGAAATAGAAGAGGATGAACATGACCAGGAAGGTGCCTAGCATAATGAGAAAGACTTCATCCGTATAGGAATCGACATAACCAAGGTGCAGGGGCTCACCGTTTATGGATAGGATGTGATTCTCATCCTCGTATTTTTCTTGTATTCTTCGCAGCTCTTTAAAGACCACCGTGTAGTCGATCTCGTCTTCAAAAAAGTCTGCGGTGATCAGGGTCTTTTTGCCGTCGAACCAGACAAAGCTACCATAGAAGGCACTGGCATAAATCTTCGCTCTCAAGTCTGCTATACTCTCTGGTGTCTTGGGTACCTCAGGCCACATCAGGGGCCGAAAATCCCAGCCGCCTGAGGTTACCACCATATCCAGCAGGAAATTCACCGAAATGGAAAGAATCTTGAAGCGGTCTACACCAGGGATAAAGTACAATTCATCGGTTATATCTTTTATCTTCTGAAGGGTGGTAGGATTGAAAATATCTCCTTCCCTCACCTGGAGAATCATAGTAACTGTGTTGGCACCACCAAATTGGGAACGAATCCTGTTATGCACCTTAATATATTCATGCTTTTGGGGAAGCAGGTCAGCAAACTTGGTATGTACTTTTAAATCCTTCAGTAGGTATATGAAGAAAAGTGAGATTAAAGAGATGATAATAAGGAACCATGCCCTCTTTTCAATGATTAAATCTGCAAGTTTTTTCATAAGAGACGTCACCTTTCCTGATAGGATTTCAGGGTTTGATTTCCCTCTCCCATAAAAGAGAAAAAAACTCGTTATTTATAATCTCTGGACAGTTGTTATTCACCTTTTTTAGTTACCTGTAAAAAATCTTCTGTAGAAGTCTGGTCAAATTTTTCTATCTTTGCAGCAAGTTCCGGCCTCTCCTTTTTTATCTCCTCCATGTGAGCTGCTAAAGCCCCCATGGTGGTCTCTTTGGAAGAGTGTTCATTTACATAGCCTTTATACTTTTCCTTTTCAGTAAGACTGAAGAGATAATCTATCTCTTCATCCTCCAACACATGAAGCCCGAAGGCCTGGGTTGCGGCTTCAATTGCGCCGGGCTGGTTGTAGGCAAATGTTTTTTTCCAGAATTCAACGTAATCCTCAAACCCTTTTCCCTTTCTCAAAAATTTTACTATAGAAATTGCGGCCTCATGTCCATACATTAGGGCACCCTGCACGTAAACCTCAATATAGCTTGCGGCATCTCCTACGATGAGAATTCTTCCTAAATTTGGCTCTAAAATTGGGGTATAAAATTTCAGTACGGCTGAAAGGGTCTTTACAATTCTTGTCTTTTTGAACCAGGAGGAAAATGGGCTCTTTTCCAAAAACCACTTTATGTCTTCCTGCATAGCACTATCATCAAAAACAGGATGTCCGTAAGTTATCTCGTATACAGACGAACCATCTTTTTGGGGTTTAGGGAGGAAATATATTTGTCCCTTCCTCGATGGGGTATGCCCTCTTCCCACAAAGACCATCCAGGCAGGAGGGTAGGGACACTCTACGTCTTTCAGATAATATGTCATTGCATGCATGTTACCAAAGAATTTTCTATTTTTATTTAATCCCAGACTCTCAACGATCTTTGAATTTACCCCATCGGCTGCAATGGCTGTCTTTGAGGTAATATCGGAGGTCTTATCGTCTTGTTTAACGGTGATTATTACCTTGTTATCCACATTCTCAGCCTTTAGTGCATGAGTACCACTTAATATAGTTACTCCCAGTTCTTTAGCTTTTTTCAATAATCCCTCAAGTATGCATTCCTTGTTTAAGGCAATTGCGACGGGGTCTTCATTTCTCTCAACCACAAACTTGTTTCCCTTAGGCGAAAACTTGATTAACTGTTTAAGGGGTATAGAGGGACCCTCATAGGGAACAGAAAAATCAGAACGGTGAAATACTATCTTGTTATCCTCAAGGGTCACAAATTCCTCGTGAGTACCAGGTTCATTTATAAGTGCGGTGCAACAAGATCTTTTAATAGAGGAAATCTTAGTCTTCCTCTCAATAAGAGCTACTTCAAGGCCTTCCTGAGCTGCGGTTACTGCTGCCATCAGTCCCGCCGGACCCGCACCAGCGATAGTGAGATCATACTCTTTTTTCATCTCCACCCTCCTTCAGCTGTTCTTCAGTTCCTGATTACAGGTAAAAAATCAACATCTTTAAACGGAGCA
>JAZFSJ010000473.1:0-10770 GCA_036446115.1 Thermodesulfobacteriota bacterium
ATACTATGGAGTCGACCTGGACTATTGCAAGGGATGTGGTATCTGCCATCAGGAGTGTTGGTTTGGTGCCATCAGTATGACGGAGGAGGGATAAATGGACAAATTTGGATTGTACGCACCTCAACTCTTACCTTTTAAGGAACACTTTATACCAAAAGCCCATCCCGCCTGTATGGGATGCGGGGTAGCCCTGGGAGTAAGACAGACTTACAAGGCCTTAGAAGAGAAAAGAGACTGGATGAAGGATGCCGGTTGGGAAATTCCCTATAGACAGCCCCTTCCGGGAAACATCAGCAAGAGCAAGAAAGAAGCAAAGGAAGAAATTAAACCGGCACTGCTCACCATTGAGAAACGCGACCAGACAAACCTCTTTCTCTGTTTTGACAATGAGGCAGTTGAAGACAAACCCACACCCACAGTATTTAAAAAATGGTATCCCGCTGTTGCAGTAGCAAGGGGATTTCATTATGTGGCAACGGCCTGTCCTAGCTATCCCTTTGACCTGATTGATAAAGTGAGAAGGGGAATGGAGAGTGAAGGAAACAGTTATATCCACATCCTGTCTCCCTGTCCGGTTGGCTGGGATTTCGATAGTGAATTTGCCGTAAACATAGGACGCTATGCAGTGGAGTCTGCGATTTTTCCTTTATACGAGGTGGTGACCGGAAGCTACCGTTTGACCATTGACCACCCCAAAATAAGACCGGTAGAACAATACTTAAAACTGCAAAACCGGTTTAAACACTTCAAGCAGAAAGAGATCTTAAATATTCAGGCTGAAGTGGACAGAAAGTATGCCAAACTAAGAGAAGGGAAAGTGTAAGGAGGAAAAGATGGCCCTGTCAGATTGGGATAATAAAGCTCAAGAAACCTTTGGTAAGATCATGGAAGTGGTGCCTGAACCCATGCGAGAGGGGATGCAACCACAGCTCATCGGTATGATAGAAGGCAAGGCAGCCGGGGAACCGGTAACAGATGAGGTAATAGAACGTCTGGTAAGGGAAGACTTGCCTGAGCCCCAGAGAAGTGTGATTATGGGCGCCTTAGGGATGTCTGAGGATGCACCCAAGGTAGCTGAGGCCGAAGCGGCTGAGCCGGCTCAACTCACTTGGGAAGGTGATAGCGAAAAGTCGGTGGATAAGGTCCTGGAGGTTATCCCGGAGATGTTACGAGGGGCAGTCAAACCAAAGTTGCTAGATTTTATTAAGACCAAAGCAGGACCAAGCGGCGTGGTCACCGATAGCCTGGTGGTTGCTGCCATCCAAGAGATGAACCCGCCGGAGCCTTACAAGAGTCAAATTATGAAAGTGCTCGCCCTTGGGGGAGGTGTTGACTTAGGTAAGGTTGATGATATCCTGTCAAAATACCAGGGGAAACCGGAAGAACTCGTTTCTATATTCCATGAATTGCAGAAAGAATACGGACATCTTCCCAAAGGGGCAATAGATAAAGCAAGTGAATTCCTTAATCTCCCTCTAAGCAGGGCGTATCGGGTTGCCTCTTCTTATCAGGCCTTCAGCCTTAAGGAAAAGGGAAAACACACCGTTAAGGTGTGTAGTGGTATTGCCTGCCATTTAAAGCACTCAGATAAGCTCCATGAAGAACTGGAAGGAACCTCAAATGGCCGTTTTAATGTGGAAAAGGTAAGGTGTCTGGGGTGTTGTGGCGTGGCACCTGCGGTAATGGTGGACGATGAATCTGGTGACAGCAACTGGGCAAAGGGAAAGGTTGCTAAATTTTAGTCTTTAAGGAAAAGAGGAGCTCGCATGAAGATCAAAAGCGCAGATGATCTTAAAAAAATAAGTGAGAAGGCGAAGAAGGCCCTTTTGTCTTCTGAAGTGAGGATTCAAATAGGTGCGGCTACATGTGGACAGGCAAAAAGGGCAACCATTTTAAAAGAAGTCCTGGAATCAGAGGTGAAAAGGCAGAAGATTAAGGCTACTATCGTAGAAGTTGGTTGCAATGGCATGTGCTATCAGGAACCCATAGTGGATGTGATTCAAAAAGGCAAACCAAAACTTACCTACGGCAGTATGACTGTTGACAAGGTTGCACCACTGGTAAAGGCACTCAAGGAAAAAACGGTGATGAAAGAAAACCTGCTCTTTCGCACTGATGAAGAAGAAAGTCTCATTACCGGTGAAAAAACAAGCTATCTTACTGATCAATCTTCCAAGTCCTTTAAAGAGGCAGCTCCTGAATATCATCAGTATCCCTTTTATCAACAGCAGAAGAAGATCGTTTTAAGGAATTCCGGTATTATCGATCCTAAAAGTATCGAGGAATATATCGCCTGTGGGGGATACATTGGCTTAGCCAAGGCCGTAGCCATGTCTGCTGAAAAAATCATCAAAGAGGTGACCGATTCAGGGTTAAGAGGCAGAGGTGGAGCGGGATTTCCCACAGGGGAAAAATGGAAGGCATGCCAGGAGGCCCAGGGAGATACGAAGTATGTGGTCGCAAACGGTAGCGAAGGCGACCCAGATATCGGGATGCACAGGAGCATGCTGGAGGGAGACCCCCACAGTGTGCTGGAAGGCATGATAATAGCAGCCTGCGCGGTGGGCGCCACAAAAGGCTATATCTACGTGAGTAATAATTACCCCTTAGCCCTGGAAAACATCAAGGAAGCGGTAGGGCAGGCAAAGGAGTGTGGGCTTTTAGGTGAAAATATTTTAGGCAGCGAATTCAATTTTGAAGTGGAAGTTGATGAGGGGGGTGGAGCTTACGTTTGTGGAGAAGAAACGGCCCTCATTACCTCGCTCGAAGGTAAATACGGAGAACCCCGACCCCGTCCTCCCTTCCCGGCTCAAAAGGGTCTGTGGGACCAGCCTACCGTGGTGAACAATATAGAGACCCTGGCCAATATACCGGCAATTATTGCCAAGGGAGGGAGCTGGTTTAGCGGTATTGGCACCAAGGGGAATACCGGCACCAAGGTTATCTCCCTAAACGGCAGTATCAGTAACCCCTGCCTGCTTGAGGTGCCTCTCGGTATGAGTTTTAAACAGGTTATCGGGATAGGCGGAGGTGTAATTGAGGGGAAGAAACTTAAGGCATTTACCACCGGGGGACCTTCCGGCGGAGTGCTACCTGCCAAATCAGCCAGCTTATCCCTAACCTACGACGAGTTGAACAAAGCAGGTTCTCTCCTGGGTTCAGGCATTACTGTGATAGATGATGACGTCAGCATGGTAGGTCTGGCACGCTACTTCATTAACTTTTTTAAAGAGGAAACCTGTGGCAAATGCACCACCTGCCGAGAAGGAGTTAAAAAAATATATGAGATCTTAGATGAGATCTGTCAAGGCCGGGGAGAGATGGAGGACTTAGACCTTCTGGAAAGGATGTCACAGCCTATGATTGATGGATCACTTTGTGCACTGGGTAAGACCGTTCCTGTTGCAGTTACTTCCACTATTAAACATTTTAAAGACGAATACAAGACTCAGATTAAAGATAAAAAGGCAATAGCATAGGGCTTCGCTCTAATTAGACTCCATGAGTAAGGAGAAAGTAAAAATCATAAGAATTAATTCGAATCTCAATATATCGTAGAGTTTCCAAGTCGTCAACACCTGAGGAGGGTAAGGCAGACCATGACCACACTAACCATTAATGGGAAGAGCATCAAGACTCAAGAAGGAAAGACTATTCTTGAAGTTGCCCGTGAAAAAGACATTTACATTCCCACTCTGTGCTACCACGATGCATTGTCCCCTGCGGGCAACTGCAGGTTATGTACTGTGGAAGTGGCCCAGGGAAAATGCACCACTCTTGAAACCTCATGCAATTACCTGGTTCAAGAAGGGATGGCAGTTAAAACAGATTCTGAAAGGGTAAAGGACGTAAGACAACTGGTAATGGAACTTCTTCTGGCCCGCTGTCCTAACCCCAAGAAAATAAAAGAAATGGCAGCAGAGGTAGGAGTAGCGTCTGTTCCCCTTCAATTCAGTTTAGAAAATGAGTACTGTATTCTATGTGGACTATGTGTGAGAACTTGTTCTGAGATTCCCCAGGTAAATGCCATCGATTTTGAGGAAAGTGGAATTAATAAGAAGGTCACCGCCCCCTTTAACGAGGCCTCACAGGATTGCATTGGCTGTGGGAGCTGTGTCTTCGTGTGTCCTACCCAGGTAATCAAGATGCAGCAGATAGCAAATGCCAAAATCATCTACCCTGAAGGAGAAGACGATGCTGGACCACAGTACATGCTACAGAACTGGCGGACGGAATTAGATCTCAAGACCTGTAAAGCGTGTGGTAATCCTATGGCACCTGTGAAACAGCTCAATCTGTTAAGGGAAAAGACACTTCTGCCGCCCGAGTTCTTCAACTTCTGTCAGACCTGCCGCAGCTATCCCGTGATTGATGAAGAGAAGTGTCTGGGCTGTGGCGGTTGCAGTGACAACTGCCCCTGCGGAGCCTTAGAGTTAAAAGAAGAGAAAGGTGAGATAAAGGCGATCTGTTATACAGTTAACTGCACCGGCTGTCAGATCTGCGAAGATATCTGTCCCCGGGAAGCCATCAGCTAAAAAAACCCATAAAGACACAAAAAACCCAAACCACACTATTGATGGTTTGGGTTTTTTTATAAACATAAATTCCTAAGACTTTATGTTTGTCTCCTCTTCCTTTTCCTTATGGGATGCTCTTCCAGATATCCCTCCAGTTGCTTAAGTGTCTTAATCTCCCTTACTGCATTTTGATCATGGTATTCACAATGTCTGGGATCGAGCCTTCGGCAGATGGCCGGGCGGTTTTCATAGATCTTACAGTGATTGCCGCCATCAAGATGTTTGCAGCGGTTCTTAACATTAAGGTACCATTTCCTGTTCTGAATAAAAACCGATGTCCTCTGATGGCTGATATACCAACGAATGTTTTCAAAGTCATTCCTGGTTGTTGGCTTATCAATTTCCATGGCAAAATACTTGCAGCAAAGCCCATCACATTTCTTACACGTTCGACTCATACAAATCCTCCTTTAGAGAGCATTTTGCTCAACCCAAACCCGAAATCCCAATATCTAAATTCCTGGCCCTGACCGATCTTGAAAGACTGCAAATGCAAAGACTCCAATTTTGAAACAGTAAAGAATCCGCAGTGTATTGCTGATGTCACACCAGGACGTACCTAAACAAATCAAACCATGAAGGTACGTTAAAGAAAGTGAACTATCTACAAAGCATCCTGCCACGTGCTGTCATTGTCATTGTCAATTGGTCATTGGTCAGTTGATTGTGGCTATAGTTATCGATTTTCATTCCCTTTTAGATTTACAAAATTTCACTCTTATGTTATCTTCAGACTTAAGATGGGCACAATAACTGAAAAAAATCTAATCCTTGCTAAACGGTGCGAAGAAGCTGTAAAAAATATACACCCTCGTGCCACCGTTATTGTTTATGGTTCTCGATGCCGCGGTGATTACCACCCGGAATCTGATCTGGATATCCTTATATTAACAGAATATAAACTTAGTACCGAAGAGGAGGAGCAAATCGATAGAGCACTATATGAGATTGAACTGGAAACAGGTATTGTAATTTGTCCTATACTCCACGATCGTTCTACCTGGGAGTCTTCACAGTATCAGATAACACCCTTTGCAAAAAATATTGCCCGTGAAGGTGTCATTTTATGAAAGACGAACTCCGTAAACTCATTAGGTATCGTATCGAACGTGCTCATGAAATCCTGTCAGACGCTAAAATATTGATCAACAACAACCGTATTTTATCTGCAATCAACAGATTGTATTATGCTGCATTTTATGCAGTTCAAGCGCTACTCTTGACAAAAAACCTCTCCTCTGTAAAACACTCCGGGATACGCTCGCTATTCCAGCAGCAATTTGTTAAAGAAGGAATTATCCCAAAGGAATTAGGCCGTTTTTATAATCAGCTTTATAAGAACCGCCAGAAGTCAGATTATGAGGACTATGTTCAGTTTGGCAAAGAACAAGCAGATGGGTGGTATATCCAGGCAGCTGACTTTATTAAAGTTATATCACGTACTATAGATAATAATCTATCAGAGTGAACTGACTGTGGACTGTCGACATTACCCTCTGCTCACCGTCCCATGCCATATGCGGTTAAATTCCTCAATTCCCCAACTCATAATGTGTTTTCCAATGCAAGGGCATGACATATCCCAGTGTGGTAGTCAAAGGGGTTTTCTAAATCTAACCTCACCTGCTTTTTGAATCCTTCTTCCCTCGATTTTATAAAATCAGTTGTTTTTGCCTTCCCAATTATTTCGCTCAAAGGTTCCTTGAAAATATTCCCCAGCACACCCGGGTGGAACTCACAGGGTCTCACCTCTCCTTTAGAATTAATAGAGTACCTCCCCTTGCAGAAGAGATCAATCCCCTGCAAGTCCTTTTCAGTAACTTTATAGAGGTCTGTTACCAAAAAGGCCTCGCGGTTGACCCGCAGATCCATAAGCCTTTTATAGACCTCTTCATTCTCTTCCCGATTTAGTAAAATTTCCCGGTTGTCTTTAGCTCTCCCTACCGGTATCAGCCCATTAAAGTGGGTAAGTGCCCTGTATTTTTCGGCCAGCTTAATGATTTCCTCTATCTGAGGGAGCACACCCTTCCAGAGGGTGACAATAATTTCTTTAGGTAATTCTTTTGTAAGTTCCAGAGATTTTAGAAGGCTTTGATAAGCGCCAGTCTTGCCGCGATAACGATCATGAACCTCACCAATTCCATCCAGACCGAAAACTAACACCACATTACCCCTCAACCCTTCAACCTGCTCTTTACTTATGGAATACCCGGAGGTGGTAATAAACACCACAAAATCTCTTGCATAGTGAATCAATTCAATAAGATCAGGATGGAGAAACGGCTCACCGCCTGAGAAAATAATACAGTCAAAGTACTCACCTGCCTCATCGATTATCTGCATCACCTTATCCTTAGGCAACTCCCCCTCCCCAGGGAATGACCCATAGCAGTGCCGGCAGCGATGATAGCATTTACCTGTAATCTCAAGCTCTAAAAATCTGGCGTTCATACTATATACAATCTACTGTTTTAAAAACAAGTAAACTACCACCCGTGAAACGGGTAGCTTTGTTTCACGGCTAAAGGCCGTTTAACAAAGGGGGCACGAAAGTGCTAATGTTTCCTTTTGCGACCCCGTGCAAAGCACGGGGGTTTCAAAGCAAACAATGATGAGATCCTCTTTAAACCATTGGTTAATTTCTTTAAATGTGTATAGGCTGTGTAGACCTGCCTCCTCTTTATCTATTAGGGAAACCGATTTTTGCGCTCAGTTTTTTTTCATCTCCTATTGCATCCCTCATCCGTAGCATCTTCTCATACACATCCGGCCTCTCTTCTTGAATGCGTGGTAGAAGCTCTACATAGGCATTACCTACTCCGTAGAAAAGTTCGAAGAAATCAAGTGATGCCGGTAAAGGCTCTGTGATCAAACAGACAAGATAATCCATATCACCTGCAGAAAGATAGTCTGAAAAACTCAGTTCAGGAAATTCAATGTCACCAAACTGCTTGTAAAAAACTTCATCCCACCACTTCAGGTAATCTGCTATCGCATCTTTTTCAAACTTATCTCCCACAAGGGCCAGGCTTAAGGCATTTGCCGCCTTCCACCCACAACAAAAGGCACCCATATTGCCCATCTCCTGAATCCAGGCAGCATCTCCTATAATAAGTACGCCGTCATGGTAGGGATCTTTAAGTGGGCTATTGAGGTTTACCACACACGATTGGACTTCCCCCGTTCTTCGTGCATTCTTAAACCAGGCAGAATACACCTTGTCTTCATTCATGAATTTATCCAATTTTTCTAAAAGGTTCTCTTTGGGATCACGGGTGAAATAATCTACATGAAATTGTCCTTCATAACAGATAGGAAGTATATCAAAAACCCCATAGTCGGTAAGTACAAAAAGAAAACCATCGATATCCTCGGGCGGCTCAACATTTTCCATGATAAGAGTGAGGTATCTGGAAGTCCCCAGGAACTTCCTCTGCTTATTTATGCCCAGGATTCTGGTGATGCGTGAGTTTATCCCGTCTGCCGCGATAACATACTTAGCCACAAATTCACTCTCATCTGCGGTAATCTTCCACTTGTCACCACTTTTTTCTATATGGGTAACGTTCGTTCCTAAGTAGACATCGACATCCTGTTTTTTTTCAACCTCATCTAATATCCCTTTCAAAAGTAAACCCTTATCAAGGGCAACACCTACCCTGTTTTTCTCCGGTTCCTTTTTCAGTTCCTTCCAATCTCCCAAAGTAATGTATTTACCCCCCGGTGAAAAGATCCGGAATCCGTAGAGATCCCCGATTGGACCATCGTAGCTGAGCGAAAACCCACTGGTAGGAAAACAAAACCTTTTGTCCCGTGGATTATAGGTCAGCATTTGATTAAAAAGGTAGCTTTTCAACCCTAACGCCCCTCCGTCTGTTCTTCTATTTATTGATATATCTTTCCTCCTTTCTATGAGGGCCGTTTTGATACCGTTTTCTCCTGCTGCCTTTGCAGCCATAAGACCTGCCGGACCTGCACCCACTATTATCACGTCATAGACTTTTGACATAGGACCTCTCTTATACTGGTAGAATTGGTTAATTTGTTAACACAAAAGGAATTTCCGATGAAAAAAGCCAGTCAATCAGACAAAAAAATCCGAAGCACTAAGCACGTGCAAAGCTTCCCGAAGGGATCAATTCGAAACAAATTAGAAATCTAATCTTTTAAAAGTCCCCCTTTTTCCATTTCATCTAACAGGAAATCCAGACCAAGCTTTTGTAATTTTCCCTTTGTCTGCATGCCGCTTGCTGCATCCCATCCCCTTAAAAGATAGTATTCGTCTTTCATCCGTTCAAACTCTTTTCGATCTACGGTCTTCCCTTTGCGGGTAATAATCTCATCTCCCGCCCCCGGCAACTCCAGATCGGGATTAAACATACCGAACACACCCTCAGAGGTCTCCACCGGCTCGGTAAAGTTGAACTCGCCTAAGGTGTCTTCCTTCCTGCCAACCCTTCCTTCCCGTCCCATGATAGCCCTTTGCAGATTGACGGAGCGTTCGCCCAGCAGATAGTACTCATCCTCGCTCAGATCTCTCCCCGTCACCGCCTCGTAGAGCTGAGGCAACAGGGAAGGATCGCCCATGTGATCTTCCTCCTGATCCGTATCCAGTAGAGGAAAGAACCGATCACACGCCACCATACTCTCCTTGGCATGCTGACGGTTTTGTATCATAAAGGCCGCTTTTGCCTTGCCCTCGTAAGTGGAGAAATCGACCGCCACCTCACCTCCCCAGGCGCGTGCGGCTATATTCTTTAAATCATCCACGGTTATAGGAGACATTGTACCGGCAGTAGTATGATAGAGCGCCCACTTGAGAAGAAGGAAGTTAACCTCATGATTCTGAATGACGGGGTTTTTCGTCTCGGTGGCGTAAAAGAGGGCAGTAATTAAAAATACCCTGGCTCCGTAGGCATCGTTAATGTACCCAGAGGGGGTAACCCGGGTTAAAGCTACCGCTTCCGCTTCCTTGCCTTTTTCAATTGAAGCCCTGCGGGTACCCTGGGCCAGCAGTTCACCAAAACCCTTCTTATTGACTACCTGGTCAACCAATGCCTCGATAAACTCAAGGCTTCCAATCTTGGAGAGAGGAAGGCCGGTTTCTTGATCACTTAATATCCCTTTTTTAAAACACTCATAAAGCCAGTGAATGACATTTGCCGTCTCCCCGGTACAAAGCCCATAGCGGTCGCAGAGTGAAGTTGCTATAAAGGGGTTTTCGGTCGCCTTACCATGGTAGAGCTGATCCCAGGGAACATAAAAGTAGGCTGATGCACAGCCCTTCCTT
The DNA here is from genome assembly GCA_036446115.1 of Thermodesulfobacteriota bacterium. Taxonomy (GTDB): domain Bacteria; phylum Desulfobacterota; class WTBG01; order WTBG01; family WTBG01; genus JAZFSJ01. The sequence goes on from JAZFSJ010000473.1 coordinate 9,868, forward strand.
ACCTCAGTCAACCCCGAGGTGTGTTTAAAGCTTGACCTCGAACATCCGGCAGGGCAACTATAACAGGGAGCAGCTTTAATTTTATCGATCCCCTCGATCATAGGTTCCGTCATGTAGACCCTCTCATTTACCCCCTTGCGTAAAAAGCGTATCCTCTTATTAACCTCACTCAGCCTCTCCGGCTGGGCTATCTGCACTTTATTACTGCCTCTTACCACAACCGCCTTAATATTCTTTGAACCCATAACCGCACCCATACCATTGGACAGGGCACCTCCCTGGTCTGTACTGGCAATAGCAAAGCGGACCATATTTTCACCCGCAGGTCCGATACATACGACACGGGCATCATTCCCGTGACTCTTCTTCAACCTCTTCATGGTTTCCCCAGAGGCAAGACCCCAAAGACCGTTTGCGTCTTTAAGCTCTACCTTGTCATTTTCAATGAAGAGGTAAGATGGAGCCTTTGCTTTTCCCTTAATTATCAGTCCATCATATCCCGCATGCTTTAAGGCCGCTCCTAAAAACCCCCCAGCATTTCCAAAACCGTACTGGTCGGGATAGGAGTGAGGAGACTTGGCACTTATAACCCAGCGTGAACAGGCGGTTGCCTGCGTCCCCGTGAGAGGCCCGGTCATGACCATCAAAACATTTTCAGGATCTAGGGCCCCTACATCTTTGGAAACCTCATCCCAGTATATGCGCGAGGCCAGCATCCTTCCTCCAATAAAATCCCCGGCATACTCCATGCTATCAGCCTTGCTGACTTCCCCTGAAGGGAGCTCTATCCTCAGCAACTTTCCCGTCCAGCCGTATGTCTTTTCCATGCTAAAACCTCCTATTTAAATTAAGCACGATACTTTTCACAATATTTGTTTTCAATTTTGACGATTTCGTAAAAAG
>JAZFSJ010000474.1:0-5257 GCA_036446115.1 Thermodesulfobacteriota bacterium
TATATCCGGGGTGTAATCAAATTCACCTTTGGATATTTTCTCCGTGGCAAGGCTCAATTTTTTAACGGCCCCGGAGATGTTGCGGGTAATTAGCATCGCAGCAGCCACAGAAAGAAAAAGGCCTAAAACACAAAAGATAACCGAACCCTTGAAAGCAGTTGTGCCGATGGCTGATGTCATTCCGGTCTTTTTGTTCTGATCACGGTGTGCTTCTGCTGCCATCCCTTTGGTGAGAGTGATAATAGCTTCCTGTTTTTCCTTTATTTCCTTTTCAAGTTTCTTTCCCTTCGAAGATGAAGAATCAAAACGAGAGACTGACAGCTTAATCAGAATGTAATTATATTCATTGTGTAAAGAAGTAATCTCATCGATGGGGTAATCCCGACCCTCCGATACCTCCGTTACTCTTGTGAGAAGCTGTTTAAATTGCTTATCCCTCTCCCAGAATGTTTCAAGTAAATCCTTGGTCTTAAGGATAAGATAACGGCGCACATAAAGTTCCTGGTCCAAGATGGCATCAATTATTTTTTCCGATTCAGCTATTATTACGGTGTCGGTCTTTAATATGCTGTCACTGAGACTATTTAACCGACTCAGATTAAAAATAGCGAAAACCGATATCGATACGAGAAGAACAACCAGAGGGATAAACCCAAGCATTAATTTCCTGGCGATATTCAGGGAGGGTAAATAGGAGACTAAAGTTTTGAATAACCATGCGATTGATCTCTTCAGATTCAGCCAGAGGGGGGGTAAATAGGAGACTAAAGTTTTGAATAACCTTGCGATTGATCTCTTCAGAATCAGCCAGGATCCTTGAAGAACCGGGAGGACAAACCCAAGCATTAATTTCCCGGCAGTATTCAGGGAGGAAAAATAGGGGGTTAAGGTTTTAAAAAACCTTACGATTGATTTTTTTGCATTCGGCCAGAGACATTGATCGTTTCTCAAGTAAGTACCTTTATCCATAATTTCTTTTCCTTTAAAGTAAAATCATTTAAATAATCCCATATTTTATATTAATATAATACAAATTTTATGCCAAATCATTAATGGTCATTTAAGAACCAATACAATCAACAAAATTTCCTTCCTTGCATCATAACATATTAAATTTATAAGTATATTTTACATTGATTGAAAAGAGATCCGTAAGTTTTAACTTCACAAGAAGGATTCACATCTATCATAGGTGATAACATTGTAACCATTATATCCATGTTGGGCAGGTAACTTTTACAAAAAAATAGAATCTATTATTAAATCAATAAGTTAGCATGCTACCCATCGGTGATAACATTGTTACCATCTGAATCTGTTAACTTAGTTACCATTTGAAATACACATCTTTTCATAGTTACCATGTTTTCTTATCTCACCCATTTGCTACCCTGATCTGTGGTTCCCAATAGTTATCAAACCGGAAAACTTTAAGTTTGATAAAGGAATTTATCTGAACTCCTACACTGAACCCTATGCCGCTTTTTTAACATTAACCACAAAAGGATAGTCAGGATCTGAGTAGTCATCATCTAAAGGGTGGGATTTGAGAATGGGAGTAGTCTTAAGTAGCTGCGAAACAGGCACAACATATTGCGGGGGTGGAAACAATATCAAGTAGAATCAAAACTTGACTTTATCAGGATATACTAATAGGTTTTTCAGGTAAGGAGGGATTTCTCATATCCCCATCCATACCTTAAATCTTCAGGTTCAAGTAAAAAGTCCGCAGATGCCGTGTGAGCAGGTTTTATGTAAAAAAAATAATGACATTGAATATGGAAAAGCAAAAAGGGGAAGCACACCACAAGAAGGGGCTTAAAAAGAGAAAGACACTAAAAGGGGGTTTATTGAATGGAAAATACACGAAGATTTGAACGATTTCCCACACAACGAGAGGCTCAATATTTTTTAGTCAGGGGAAAAGGAAAGGGACAAGAATGTACCATCATTGATGTCAGTCGTAAGGGGTTGGGTATGATATTTCACTCAAATGAAGAAATCAGTGTAGGCACAAACATTCGTTTAGAAATACCTGATCCCATAACGTTAGATACCATTGATATCAGGGGAGAGTTGAGGTGGTCTAACAAAATAGGAGGTGAATTTATTGGTGGTATCGAATTAGCCATGATACTTAGTGATGTTAAATATTCTAAACTAGCTTAGGCTCATACTGGATATAAAAAGATAAAGACGATAACCTGAAAGAGTGACCTAGCGAGTCCCAGAGTGATTTAGGATGGGTGTTTACAAAAAGGATCTTAATTGGTACATTGATTTCTATCTGAATGGACAACGAAAGAGGGAAATGGTTGGCCCCAGCAAGAAAGAGGCTGAACTGATAGTAGGCAAAAAGAAGGCCGAAATTAGATAGAACAGAGATTTTGATGTAAAGAAGGAAAAGAAAGTTAAATTTGAAGTCTTTGCAGAGGAATATCTGGATTACTCTAACCATGAGGTATAGCCATCTCTCCAAAGAACACCTCGGAAATGCGGTTGAAAATCTATAGAGTAGTCACTTTATGGACACCGAGAATGAATTCGATAAAGATAAGAGTCTATAACCATTGAAATAAATAGCTTTACTTGAACTACCCATTGTTAAGGACACAACCTTCCAAGGGTTGGTTTTTTTTGCTGGTGAGTGATATGTCAACTAAGTTGATTTTTATAACAGGTGGTGCAAGGAGCGGGAAGAGTAGTTTTGCACAAAAGTTAGCTGATGGCATGAAGGGACGAAAGGTGTTCATAGCAACTGCTCAACCACGAGATGAAGAGATGAGAGTAAGAATAGAGAAACACAAAAAAGAGAGACCAACAGGATGGGAGACCGTTGAAGAACCACAACATCTTTGCTCGACAGTTAAAAAGTGTGATGGAAAATATGATGTTATATTGATTGATTGCCTTACCATATGGATTTCTAACCTTTTAACGCAGTACAGTTTTAATGAAAAAGAGATCTTATCAGAGGTTAATAAATTAGTAACCAGCTGTGAAAATATTAAAAGTACGGTACTCATAGTAACCAATGAGGTGGGTTTTGGTATAGTACCCGCGGACAGCCTGTCACGACTTTTCCGAGATATTGCTGGTTTTGCCAATCAGATAATTGCATTGCAGGCAGATGAAGCATATCTGGTAACTGCCGGACTTCCTTTAAACCTTAAAAGGTAAAAAGTGGGATCTATAAACTAATGTCAAAGGATGTTTGATGAAAAGGTTGCGAGAACATTTGGATGCTATTGTACCTCTTAAAAAATCCCACTTTGATGAGGCACGTAAGCATCTGGATAAAATGGCGATTCCCAGGGGTAGCTTGGGCAGGCTTGAAGAATTCGCCCAGAGAATAGTAGCAATCACGGGCAAGCTTAATCCGGAGATTAAACAAAAGACAGTAGTTGTCTTTGCGGGTGATCACGGAGTAGTAGAAGAGGGTGTAAGTACTTTTCCTCAAGAAGTTACTATGCAGATGGTTTATAACTTTTTAAAGGGTGGAGCCGGAATCAATGTACTCGCAAGGCATGTAGGAGCAAGAGTATTGGTAGTTGATATTGGTGTAGCCAGTGATTTAGAACCCGAAGAGGGACTTTTACTAAGGAAGGTAGCAAAAGGAACAAGGAATATGAGTAAGGGACCTGCTATGAGCAGAGAAGAGGCACTTAATGCTCTCATAATGGGAATAAACATAGCGTACGATTTGAAAGCAAAGGGAGTTGATATTATCGGAACAGGTGATATGGGGATCGGTAATACCACACCCAGTAGCGCTATTACGGCTGTATTAACAAAAAGAGAGATTGAAGAAGTAACAGGAAGAGGAACGGGTATAAATGATAAGATGCTTAATAACAAGGTGAAAGTGATAAAAAATTCTATAAAACTCAACCAGCCTGATTCCAGCGATCCCATAGATGTCTTAGCAAAGGTTGGTGGCTTTGAGATTGCAGGTATTGCTGGATTAATTATTGGTGCTGCCGTAAATCGTATTCCTTTGGTGGTAGATGGTTTTATCTCTACCGCCGCAGCACTGGTTGCCGTTTCTCTTAAAACGGTCATCAATGAATATATATTCGCCGCTCATAAGTCACAAGAGAAAGGTCACAGGATAATCCTGGAGTGGTTGGGCCAAAAACCTATTCTGGATCTCTCCCTGAGACTGGGAGAAGGTACCGGTGCGGCATTGGGAATGGGTATGATAGAAGCAGGGGTAAAGATTCTTAGTGAAGTATCAACCTTCGATGACGCAGGAGTTAAGGAGTCCATCTCATAGTGCGAAGATTCATTATTGCTCTCCAATTTCTTACTATTATCCCTTATGACAAAGACCTAAAGGTTACTGAAGAAGACTTGGGAAAATCGATGTTTTTTTTTCCTCTGGTTGGTCTCTTTATAGGTGGATGTCTGGTTTTTTCAGATCAGGTGTTATCTTCACTTCTTCCTTCAAATGTTGTTAACGGACTTTTAATAACTTTACTGGTTATATTTACCGGTTCAATGCATCTTGATGCGCTGGCGGATACCATTGATGGTATTGCAAGTGGGGGGGATAAAACTGAGAAACTGCGGATTATGAAAGAGGGGAATATCGGTGCTATGGGTGTGGTGGGGATTGTTATTGTATTGATGTTAAAATATCTGACACTAAACGCGCTTCCCCAGACCCTTAAATGTCAGTCTCTTTTAATCATGCCAATGATGGCAAGATGGTCACAGGTAACGGTTTCCTATATTTCAAATTATGCTGGACTCAAAAAGGGATTAGGATTTCCTTTTACCACTCATGTAACCTTCTTTATTTTTACTCTTACCACTTTAGTGGCATTCCTTTTTTCCTATTTACTGTTCCTGGAAAGGGGGATTTTAATCGCAGGATTAATCTTGCTAATGTGTTTTCCCTATAGCCGATTCTTCAAACGAACATTGGGTGGAGTTACAGGTGATATATTAGGTGCCATAAGTGAAATCGTCGAAGTAACTGTACTGATTGCGATATTAGTGCTTTTCTAAATTAATAGGGAAAAAATGATGGAAGATAAGACAAGACTTTATCTGGCACGGCATGGTGAGACCACCTTGAGCTCGGAATTTAGATATGTTGGACATATGGATGTGGATATTACAGAAAATGGTGTTGTCCAAATGCATAAGTTAAGGGATAGGTTGAAGAATGAATGTCTAAATGCTTTATATAGCAGCGATTTAATAAGGACTAAAAAAGGAGCGGAAATTATTGCGAGCTGTCACGATATTA
>JAZFSJ010000475.1:0-4810 GCA_036446115.1 Thermodesulfobacteriota bacterium
ATCTCAACACCGAATGTTCTGAGTGCCACTTCGATGCTTCAGGCAGCAAATCGCCATCTGACTGGATTCATGGGATGGTTTCCCATGACCAGATGGTAGCCAGTGAACCGGTGTGCAACAGATGCCATGGCTTAAACCACAGCTATGGTAACGAGCCTGGCAGCTGTCATGATTGCCACGACACCGAACCTGAGCAACATGAGTCACCCAATACAGACTGTACTGGCTGTCACCAGAGTAACCTTCAGGATACGCACAGTAACAACTGTGATCTCTGCCACGAATCAGCTGCTCCAGAAGTACAAGATGCCATCCTTACTGGCAACAAAGACTGTGATGCGTGTCATACTTTACCCCCACATGCTGAAAGCTGTAGAAATTGTCACGATGATCCCGATGTTGTTGGCCCTACCCCAAATGTTGACCGCCACCATTTACTGTGTGGCAATCCCCTCCCACAAGGGGAGTGCTCGGTAAATCATAATGCCTGTTTATCCGACGCAAACTGTGATCCAGGCATTTGTTCGAACACATCACTATCACAAATCTGTACTGTTGATGGCGACTGTCCCGAATCTGGTTTAGGCGAGACCTGCGGAGAGATCTGCATTGGTGAAACAGTTATTCCTATTCTTGATACAAACCAAGACGGTGTCAATGATACCCATTATGGATGCCTAAACTGCCATGAGCAGGCTGTAGTTGGTGGTGTTATCACCTTCTTGGTAGAGAGAGATTGTCTGCAGTGCCATATTCAGGTTCCCGGTGATGGATCTGTCCACCACTTGACTGCCACGGCACAGGGAATCGATTCTCCCTGAGGTGATACTGATGTTGGTAATTGCACGCCCTGTGACACCTAAAACCAGCGGAGGGGAAGGTGAGCTGCTCAACAGTCGCGAAAAAGGCGAAGTGGCCTATGATTACTGCCATGACGATGGCACCAATACCAGAACCAGCATTCAAAAATATGTTCTCAATTAAATAGAGATTAGTATTGAACATTAATGAGGAAAGGTTCTTAGATAATGCTTTCAAAAAAAGAAACAGAAAGGCTTTTCTTGTATAGTTTGAAAGAGCTAAGGCTACTGATGGAAAGGCCTTATGCATATGATTCTTGGCAAGGAAGATTATAAATCATTAGAAATAACCTAGAAATATTGTATCAGCACACGTTATCGAAAGAGGAGGTGAATTAAACCATGCCAACTAAAATAAACGACATAAACCTTTATTCTAGCTTAGAGATATCCCAAAAACTGAATGTTACCCCAGTTACCATTTGGAAGTACCTCAAGCAAGGGAAGCTTAAAGGTCAGAAGAGAATGGGAAGGTGGTTTATATCAGGAGAAGAATTAATTGATTTTTTTAAGGATTCCAATCAGAAAAATGATAATCGAGTAAATGTTCACTTATTTTTATAAAAGTAGCGCATTAATTCAAATAAAAAGGAGGTACTATAATGAGAAGGATTAATGCATCAATTATGATACTCAGCATCACCACCATTCTTTATAGTACCCCCAGTGAAATTACTACAAGAGATGCAGGAGCACGTGCTCATGGTTTTTCCTTCACTGGGATAGAGAAGGTGGCCAAATCCCAGTTTCTTGAAAAGATTAAAGAAGGTGCTGCGAGGGAAAAGATAATGGTGTTATTAAAAAATGGAGAGGGTAATAAGGGTTTACGAATATCAGAGAATGTTGCTTTAATGAAGGAAACGCAATCTGCTATCCGCACACGTCTAGACAAGGTAGTGAATACACTTGATGCAGATAAATTCCAATTAAGGAATCGTTTTGAGAATATACCCGTGTTTTCAGGTGAAGCAACTTTTGGGGTTATTAAAGCCCTGTCAGCTATGGACGAAGTTGAGGCCATTGAGGAAGACAGGGAGATTTTTATTAACACCTCTCAAGGAATATCATTGATTGGGGCAAATGAACTACATCTGACTCATTATGAAGGTGCAGGGATTTCGATAGCGATTGTTGATACCGGTGTTGATTACACCCACACTACATTTGGATCATACCATAGCTTTCCCAACTCGAAAGTGATTGGGGGATATGACTTTGGAGATGACGATACAGACCCTATGGATTGTGAAGGACACGGAACCGCCTGTGCCTCTATTGCAGCAGGCCAAACTGATGTATGGGGAGTGGCGCCTGCAGCAAAGATTTATGCTCTAAAGGTAGTCAAGGGGTGTAACACATCTGCGCGCGCTTCTGATATTGTCGCTGCCTGGGACTGGTGCGTGACGCATAAAAATGACGATCCTGGTAATCCTATTATGGTCATAAACACCAGCTTCGGAGGAGGCTACTTTACCTCTCCATGTAATGCCGAATCTCCTGTTGCAGCGGCGGCTGCAGCTAACGCAGTAGACCATGATATTACTATTTTTGTTTCATCAGGCAATGAAGGGATATGTGATGGTATAAATTACCCCGCATGTCTCACCGATGTGATTTCGGTTGGGGCTGTCTATGATGCTCATATTGGAGACAATGCCGTTTGCGTTCCTATGGAGTCCTGCGCTGCCGAACTTGTAGAATCAGGTTGTGAATATGCAGGCACAGACTATGCGTGCTTTGATGACACTACCGCTGCTGACCAAATCACCTGCTATTCCAACAGTGCATACTTCTTAGATGTCTTGGCTCCAAGCGACTGTGTGCGGGTGGCTGATGTCATGGGATCAGGTGGTATAAACGATGGTAACTACACTACCTGTTTCGGTGGTACCTCTGCTGCCTGTCCTTATGCAGCAGGTGCGGGAGCCCTTCTGCAGAACTATGCAAAGTCGCATACCGGGTCATACCTCGCACCCGCACAGGTTAAATCCCTATTGGTTAATCATGGAGATCTCATTAGAGATGAAAAGAATCAATTAACACACCCCAAGATCAATGTGTATGCATCAGCTACTGCCATTACCGATAGCAATTGTACCTCAGATGCTTATTGTAACGACGGACTTTTCTGTAATGGTGTTGAAAGGTGTGTAGAAGGCGAGTGTCATTCTGGGGATCGCCCCTGTTCGGAAGACACTATTTGTAGAGAGGATACCGATTCTTGTGAACCTAAAGATGAAATTACTCCTACCACATCGTCTACCACTACTACAGAAAAAACGCATAACTCAGACAGGTGCATTTTAGTGCGCGTCTACGGGGAATATTCTGATGAAGTAGCACTAATGAGAATCTTTCGCGATAACTTATTGAGTAAAACCATGCTGGGCCAGGAAATCATAAAACTCTATTATGAGCTTAGTCCTATGATCACAATGGCGCTTGATAATGATGAAGAACTGAAGCAAGAGGTAAAGGAGATGGTGAATGAGGTAGTGTTGTTAGTTAATGCAAGAATAATTTGAATAGATTTTTACTTCTACTAGCAATAGGAAGGAGCACTAAAGTAAAAAAGGCAGAGCCATGTGATCCCGCCTTTTAGAAAAGCTACATGAATGAATAATCTACTTTGCTTCTTCCTCAATCATCATCAGCCCTCCATCAATCATCTCCTTCACTTCTTCTTTAATTATTCTAAACTATTTAAACTCATTTTTAAATAAATAATCCTTGTTTATAATAATTTACCAAAAAGACCTCCTACTAGTAAAAGTAGAAGGGAAAACCACCGTTAAATATTTTTCCCGCATAAGTTAATTGAAAAGTAACACTAGATTCTTGGACCTACTACTATGACCACACGCCGGTTTTCTGATTTTCCTTCAGAAGTAGCATTTGAGGCAACAGGCTTATAAGGTCCATATCCCTTAACCGCCACCTGGTGTTGATCAATTTTAGAGTTTTTTACCATATAGTTTTTTACCTGTATGGCACGGGCTGTTGAAAGCTCCCAATTAGTAGCATACTTGTCCTTAATTTTAGAGCCTATAGGAACAGTGTCCGTGTGACCTTCTATGCAAATGTCGTGGTTAGGATATCTTTCTAAAACTCCACTAATGGTTTTTAGGGTTTTTATGCCTTGTGGGGTGATGGTACTATATCCTGAGGGGAACAACACTGCATCGGGAAGGGTGATAAATGTTTTACCTTTAGTCTGTTGCAACAATATCTTTTTACTGTTTTCCAGATTCCCAATTTTACCCTGCAGTTCTTCCACGAGAACTTTATTCTCTGATAGCCGCTCTTCAAGGTCATTGAGTGCGATCGAACTTTCTTGCAGTGCAATGTCTTTTTGAGCCGCGAGGGATACACACGCAAATAGATCATCCATAAGGAGTTTAACACATCTCTTTATGTTTACATCGAACATAGTCTTAGGGTGCTTGCTATTAAAAGAGACACCTGTTGGTGGCACATATTCTGTTTCGGCCCTGTTCGACCAGAGAATGTCACCGGTCCTGGCATCTTGAGCAAACATCCGGATCTGAACGATGCTGCTCACACTCTTTTTACGCTTCCTGGCTGAAGTCATAGCCATACTGAGCGGCGATGGCAGGCAGGTTCTTAAACAGGTCACACCACTCCTTGTAAACTTCAATAGGATATGTGGGATAATCAGAGCCAAAGAGCATGTTTAAGCATCCACCAGTGAGCGTATTGCGCATGATATCGAGTATGTCTATGAACTGTGGTGTGTGGTCTTTGAACTTACCTTTATTCCCCAGAAAGCCTCCCTTGATGACCGTAGGCGCAAACTGGGCAAGCTCGAGGTGGAGATTCGGCAAAAACCTGGCGACGGTGCACGCCTCCTCCCAGAGGTGCCCAATACCACCGCCAGCATGCGCCATAATGAAGTCCAGCTCCGGAAAATCTTTGGCCGGCTTCTCCAG
>JAZFSJ010000476.1:0-2841 GCA_036446115.1 Thermodesulfobacteriota bacterium
TTTCTCCCCACATTGCGCGCCAGGCCAACCGGAGTATCCGGTTTTCTGTAGCGAAGCAGTATAGATTTTGCCTCCTTAATCTGTTTTGTTCTTCTTTTGCTTTTTGGATTGTACAGGCAGATGACAAAGTCTGCCTGGGCTGCATGGTCAAGCCTTTTTACAATCGTCTCCCAGGGAGTTAAAAGGTCACTTAAGGAAATAACCGCATAGTCGTTCATTAAGGGAGCACCCAGCCGGGCTGCCGCACTATGAATAACAGGAATACCGGGAATAATCTCAACCTCACACCTGCTCCAGAGCCTCTTTTTGTTGATAATCTCCAGCGCCAATCCTGCCATGCCATACACACCCGGATCCCCACTTGAAATAAGCGCAACGCATCTCCCCTTTTTAGCCTCTGCAATCGCCTTAGTACAACGCTCCACTTCCTGGGACATGCCTGATGAGATAACATCCTTTTCAGCGATGAATGGCTTTGCCAGTTCAACATACCTTTTGTATCCCACCACCAGATCGCAGTTTCTCAAGACTGCGATGCAGTGAGTCGTCATATCTTTGTGATCACCTGACCCGATACCCAGTAAGAACAACTTTCCTTTCTTTCTTTGCATAACAGACCTTTTGTTTTAGATCCTTTCGTGGTTATCCTAATCTTTTATTGTTTGCTTTCAAAAACTGTCCGAGTGGTATTTCAGCAACCGCCACCGTTACATTAGGTGTCTTTTTCTTGGAATACAGGAGGAATTTGACTTCCGCACCGAGCAGGGCAGCAGGCTCACATACTCCCTTGCCCCCTATTGCTTTCAGTACGCTTTTAGAGGGAGGTGTGGGACAGCAAACCTTGTTTAATTGTTTCGTCGTGAAAAACTCAATCTCAAAGTTGTGGGTGCGCACAAAAGAGATGAGTCCTTTTTCACGAGACTTGAGGTTAACCGTTGCCACCTTTTTAATGGATTGAAACGAAAGCCCCCAGCCATAAAAAAATTTTTTTACCGTATTTTCAATCTCAGATCTCGTGGTATTGCGATTACAGCCAATCCCTACAACCAGATTTCCGGGATTAAGAAGAACGAGCGTCCCCTTCCCTTTTTGCCCTACAATGTCTCTTTCAATCTGCTTATTTGTTATGATGACTTTATGAAGACAATCAGATTTTAAAAGGTTCTTTATTGATTTGTAAAACCTAATGTGAGTCTTTTCAGCATGAGGGAGATATGATTTAAGCAGCGCGGGATAGATACCCACTTTTTCTCCCTGCAGGAGGCCATAGCTACACTTTTTAAGGAGGTTTAAATCAAGATTGTTACAATTAAGCTGCTTTGCCAACAGGTCAAAGGCAAGTGTCTCATGAACATCAGTCGCGGTAGTAATTACCGGTTCACCACCCGTTATCGATGCGACATTTTTAGCCAGCTCATTTGCTCCCCCCAGGTGGCCTGAGATAAGGCTTATCGCACGCCTGCCTTTTTCATCAACCACTACTACCGCTGGATCAACACTCTTATGATAAAGAAAGGGGCTTACAGTTCTCACCACGATCCCGGTAGCTATAATGCAAACAAAACCGCTGTACTGGTCAATGAGTTCAGCAAAAAGCTCTCCAAGATCCTGTGAGAAGCTCTTAACTCTTACTCCTTTTAAACCAAGTTTTTGGGGCACATATAAGCGTGCACGTGGTAATTTTTTCTTAAGCAGGACACCCAAATTAGCCCCACTTTTAGTTAAGGCGATAATAGCCAGATTGTCTTTCTTTTCTCTTTGAGATCTTCTGAACCCGTGGGTAAATCCCTCATGATAGAGCTTTGATCTCAGTCCCCTGGCGCTGTCATCTAACGCCCTGCCCACCAGAATAAGAGCCTGCTTTTTAATAGCTGCACTTTTCACTTTTTCAGCGACGGTAGCAAGTGTTCCCTTGATAACTTTTTCATCAGGCCAACTGGCCCTGTAAACTACGGCAACAGGGGTCTCGGGAGGATAGGAGGTCAGGAGCTGTTCCACTACTTTCTCTATCTGGGTTATGCTTAAGAAAATAGCCATGGTTGCCTGCGATTGTGCAAGACGGACAATGGATTCGCGGGAAGGAACCCTGGTGCGGCCGCCGATACGGGTTAGAATAAGGGTTTGTGTGAGTTCCGGTACGGTGAGCTCCTTCTTTAAAGTAGCGGCAGAGGCAAAGACCGAGCTTACCCCCGGGATGATCTCATGGGGGATACCCTTCTTCTCCAAAAGTGCAATCTGTTCCTGAATCGCACCATAGATTGAGGGATCGCCTGAATGGATGCGGGCTACCGTTTTCCCCTTCTTAACTTCTTTAGAGATAATCGCCACGATCTCTTTAAGGTCCATGGAGGCGCTATTATGGATAACGGCTCCTTTCTTCTTGCAGGCGAGCACCTGAGGGTTTACCAGAGAACCGGCATAGATGAGGACATCCGCCTTTTCTATAATTCCTTTTGCTTTTACGGTCAAAAGCTCAGGGTCTCCGGGACCCGCCCCGATAAAATATATTTTTCCGCGTTTTGCCTTTTTCATTTATGCAACCAAAGAATAAAACTTAAATTTTAATTTGCCTCTGGTTTCGATATGCGATTGACAAAATCTTGTTTTTAATGAAGTGAGTATAGGTAAAAGAGGATTGGGTGTCAAGCAAGTAAAATATCACAAGATGGTAGATTTTCATTGCGTAAAGTTTGCCGTTCATTCTTCCCTGATCTATATCTTATGGTGGTTTTCATATTGACATACAAGTGGCCATTTCATATACTTATTTCATCAAAAAGCAATTTCTTATCATTAATTGTGAAGTTCCCCGCGCACCCTAGTTAAATAAGCTTCGCATTT
>JAZFSJ010000477.1:0-4110 GCA_036446115.1 Thermodesulfobacteriota bacterium
AGTGAAATAATAAAAATTAATATAATCTATATATTGTACACACTTGTGAAAGGATAGCTTTAAAACCAGAATTTGTAGTAGACATCTACTGCGGTTTTCTACGCCTCGCCACGACGTCTACTGCAAAATCTGGGTTTAATAGGGAGGAGAAGTTGGGTATGCCCTTTTTCTGCTTCCTTATCGCAGAGAGTGCCAATCTTAAATGGTGTTTAGAAATGAGATGAGATTTACCACCTCATCTTCTTGTAGGTCTGTGAATGAGGGCATGCGTTTATAGGGATACTTTAGTTGCTTTGCGATATTCTCAGGAGTTGCTGGTTTCTTACTTGTAGGGAGTGTGGGATTTCTCAATATGCCCAAAAGCCCTGGACCTACGCTTGTCTTTGTGCTTTGTGAGTTGTGGCAAAAGGAGCACCTTTCATTAAAGAGAGTTTTGCCTTTACTAATACTCGCCGCGTCTATCTTAACTTCTATCTTCCTTTTCTCTTGATCGTCTGGCTTTTTTGTTGAACCTTCCAGTTTAGATTTCATAGCCTTCTCTGGAATACTGTATCCTCCATAGTCTGCGACCAGAAGGTAGTATATGCCAGAAATTCCAACCATAACAAAGGTAATAAGAGCGATTAAAATTCCCAGAATCTTAACGTAGTCGTAGAATTGTTTGTAAATTCTTATAAAGGATACTTTAAGGCAGAATAGTAGGAATATGGTAAGGGCAAATATGCTGTGGAAGGTTGCGCGTGGCGAAAGCTCCACTTTGGTGGCTATCAAATATTTTGCACAGTAGTAGGTAAGGAGAAAAAATAATACAAAATAAATAACACCGTTTACTCTGTGGATGGTTTTCAATTTTGTGATGTCGTATTTTTGCGTACTCCTGCCGATAAATTCGAACATGGTAAACATGGCAATAAAGGTAGGTACTATTAAGAAAAGGGATAGTATGGATTTGAAAAGAAGTACCGGCATTACAGGCTTCTCCGAAAAAAGAGTTGTAAATTATTTTCGTTTTAGATGACAGTGTTATTCAATACCTATTTTGAAAAATTCGATGGCATTTTTGTAGAAGACCTTTTCCTGATCATCTTCATTGGAAAAAATAGTTCGGATAAATTCGATATACTCTTTTATGGGAGTAAGAGGCCAATCAGAACCGTAAAGTAGACGGGAAGAGTCATCAATCCATCCTACCGCTTCTTTAAGCCGGGGTAGTTGGTATTTAGTCACGTAGTCATAATCATCACTTCCTGCCACAAATCCTGACAAATCAGCATACACATTCTCGTTTTTACTTATCACCTCAGCGGCATCCATAAACCAGGGATTACCAAAGTGGGCTATGAGAAAATTGACCTCTCTGTATTCTACCGCAATATCATCGATGTTTAGGGGATGGGCATATTTAAGTTTACCATTGGAAGACTCCATATCTCCGGTGTGGAAGATGACAGGGAGGTGAAATTCTTCGGCTAACCGGTAATACGCTCTATATACCGGGGCATTGATAGGGAAGGGGAAGTAGCCAAGATAGATTTTAAGGCCTTTGATACTTCCATCAATAATACTATCACGGGTTTTCTCCAAATATTCAGCACCTGCAAGGAAAGGGTTAATCCCACCAATGTAGGTTATTTCCGGATGCTTAAGGTTTTCTGGTGTGTCGTAGGGGGTAGGTGCGTTAATATCCATACCCAGATCGACACTACGCAGTCCCATTGAGACACAATGGGTCACATTGCATGAACCCATCTCTTTTTTTAGTCCCTCAGAGCTGAAATCGACACCACAGTGATAGCCGATACGTTTAAGCCACTCACTGTCAAAGTCGGCATGGATGTGAGCATCGATAATTTGCATAATAGGTCTTTGATGTCTGCTCCATAGGTGTATCTCTTTTTATGAATAGTCATTGGAATTTAAAAGTGCGCGTGCTTTAAGAGCGGTCCAATTAAATACATAGAACCGTTATTAACTCAATTCCCTTTTTTCTTTTACAAGGAAGCTCATTCTGTTTTCCATAGTATGAATAATGCTGTTGAGCTTGCTATGCAGTGCTTCCAGAGTCCGCTCTTTTTTGGCTTCTATCAATTGATTGTACCAGAATTCTATCGCATCTTTCTCTGTTTTGAGGCGGTCAATCTCAACCTTTTTCCTCATCATATCTTCGAAATGCTTGTCCATAATTACCTGCTCCTTTAAGTGTCTAGTATTTGTAGATGGTTTTGTGATTGTATAATGGGATGTGATTAACAATAAAGTAAATCCGAAATTCGTGCTTCGGATTTGGTGCTTTTAAACTAACTTTCCATTATCTAGCATCCGGTATCTGTCTGCTGAATTCATGGTAGTACTTTTTCTTTAAGGGGATCAATTAAATCCTGCAGGTTTAATGATTCTAATTTATCTCTTTTCAGTAGGCCGGTAGCTACATCCCACCCACGGATCTTGTAATATTCATCTTTCATTTGTTCAAACTTATTCTTATCAAGAGCCTTTCCTTTGCGAGAGATAATCTCATCACCTGATCCCGGTAGAAACAAGTCGGGATTGAACATAACAAATACATCATAACGGGGTTCTTCCCGTTCTATGAATTGGCTTTCCGGCAGAAAGTCATCCTTTCTGGCCTTTCTACCATCCCTAAGGAGGATAGCCCGGTTCAGATTAAAAACCCTTTCCCCGATTAAATCCAGCTCTGCCTCGTCTACCTCTTTACCAATGACTGCAGAAAGTAACTGACTTTCTAAACTGGAATCTCCCACATGATCTTCTGTACTGACGGCATCATAGATAGGCCAGGCGAAATCACAAAGGATAAGGGTTTCTTTAGCATGTTGGCGATTTTGTATTTTTACGGCTGCCAGCGCCTTCCCGTCGTAGGTAGAGAAATCAACCGCTTCCTCACTTCCCCAGAAGCGTTTTGCAATCTTCCTCATCACATCGGTTGATAGGTAGGTGAAGGTTCCGTTTGTGGTATACCACAGTGCCCATTTGGTGAGGGGTTCACAGAGTTCATGGAGTTCGGCGGTGGGAGGGCGGGGTTCAGTGGCATAAATGAGAGCAGCGGGGGAAAAGACTTTGGGACCATAGGCAATCCCTCGTCCTGTCTGGGTAAAGTGATCCATGACAACCTCTTTTGCTTCTTTACCCGCAGCATCTGCAGCTCTCATTATCCCTTCCGCAAGAATATTGCCGAATCCTTCACGATAGGAGATTTTCTTAACGATGGTTTCAAGGAATTCCAGAGTTCCCATTTGGCTTAAAGGTATTTCCGTTTCCTTTTCGGAGAGAATGCCCTCTTTAAAGCATCTCTCCAGCCATACCAGGATGCCGGCAAATTCCATGGTGCAAAGAGAATATTCATTGACCAGTGAGGTAGCGAGAAAGCTTACCTTGGTAGTATCACCATGAATATTTTTATCCCACAAAGAATAGAAAAAAGCGGCCTGACATTTCCGTATGCCTTCCTCCCCGGAATCAGCTTTGTAGAGATAACGCCAGCAACCCTGGGGACAGCCGTTACAGCGAACCTGTTTGATGGGCTCAACTTCAGAAAGTGGAGCGGGGTTGCCGTAAAGATTGAAGTAGCCCTCCCCGGTCATTATTTTTACCTGTTGACGTATCTGTGTTACTCGATCGGGGTCTGCCACGGGGATTTTCCCAGATCCTCTTACGGCGATTGCCTTTAGGTTTTTTGAGCCCATCACCGCACCGAAACCCATGGTACCACTTCCCTCTGTATCGGTAATCATTGTACTCAGACGAATAGCGTTTTCACCTGCCGGGCCGGTGGTGAGGATAGTTACTTTATCCCCTAATTCGTTTCTGATAAGTTCCATTGTTTTTCCGGTAGTAAGACCCCAGAGATGGCTTGCATCTTTGATCTCAACCTTTTCATTTTCAATACTGAGATAGACTTTCTGATCTGCCTTGCCTTGGATAACAATGCCATCATAGCCTGCCCGTTTGAGTGATGCACCCAGGAATCCTCCTAGGTTGGTACTCACAAAGTTTTCCGGGTACAGCATGGGGGATTTTCCACACACGAGCCATCGTGAACCACTGGGAGCGGTTGTGGCAGCGAGGGGACCTGTCATCACAATAAATCGG
>JAZFSJ010000478.1:0-3159 GCA_036446115.1 Thermodesulfobacteriota bacterium
CTGGAGATGCTGGGCAGGTTTACTGTCTGTCTTTCCTGTCACCAGGATATGGCCTACCCAGAGCTCTGGAAAGAGATTACCAATACCTCTGGTATTGCTAAGACTAATAAAGAACATGAACATCTTATCAATACCATTCTCATTAATAGTTTACAGAAGAAGTAGTAGCATGGGATTTCCATGGAACTGTTAATACTGCCTTTTATCAGCGCCTTCATAGGGTGGATAACCAACTGTATCGCTATCAGAATGCTCTTTCGTCCCCTCTATCCCGTAAATATCCTGGGGCTGAAGATTCAGGGAGTGGCTCCCCGGAGGAGACACGAGTTGACCGAGGGCATTGCCAACGCAGTAGAGAAGGCTTTGGTATCAGTAGAAGATGTCGCAGGTGTTTTGGAGAATATAGACCTTGAGAGTGAGATCAAAGTAGTACTTGATACCATTATCAAGGGTGAGATCAAAGAAAAGGTAATTACCAAGTTTCCCTTTGCGAAGAAATCAGTCAATGATCTTTTTAAAGAAATAAGTGAGTCCATCCAGAATAAGTTGGTAGACCATGTCAAACTGTTGATGAGCAGGACTACCGAACAGCTCAAGGATGGGCTCAATATCAAAGAGATTGTTATGCAGAGGGTTGCTGGCTACAAAGTGGAAATACTAGAAGAACTGATTATGGAAATCGCCCACCGGGAATTCAGATTAGTAGAACTCTATGGAGCTTTTCTGGGGTTCCTCATTGGCCTGTTCCAGCTCGCACTTCTCTACTTCCTCAAATAATTATTTATAATCGTTTAGCTATGGGATTGTTTTCCACACCATTTCGAGCCAAGCTATTTTTTGATACACTTTCCCGCCTTTATGATGTGATCAACCCTGTGGTGTACCCCGCATCCATGAGGGAAGAACTCATCTCTCATATAGAAGGGACCAGAATACTCGACTTCGGGGTTGGCACGGGGTATACTACCAAACGATTTCCCCAGGCAATTGGTATAGATCTTTCCATGAAGATGATGAAGAGGGCAAAAGATTATCGGGGTCAGCTCATCCGGGCTGATTTTCTGAAATCACCCTTCAAAGGATCACGTTTTGACACCATTATTTCTGCCGGTTCTTTCTACTATCTTCCTGATCCTTTAGAAGGATTGCGGATCTTTAACAGGCTCTTAAAAAGTGGTGGTATCGTCTTGCTCTTATGTCCTAATACCACGCTCAGGTTCTTTAAACCCTTCGTCCATATTTATTCTCACCAGAGTTTTAAGGACCTTTTTAGCAAAACCGGGTTTGCGCCTGAAATAATAAAAACCACCACAACCAGAGGTTATATCTGTTTCTGTAAAGCGAGAAAGACTAGTGAGGTGAAAACCCAGCTAACCGCAGAGGGCGCTGAGATCGCAGAGATTGATAGTTAGTGTCTGCACGAAGCTTCATGTTCAGGCCAAATCCGAATGTCGAAATCCTAAATCCCTGGCCCAGACCTGACTTTGACAGATTAAGTTTTATCACTTATGCCTCTAAGATATCGCCGTGACCATAGGATATCTCAGATTAACGTCGCACCAGGGCGGGCCGAAACAAATTCGAATATCAAATGACGAAATGACCTAAACTAAGACGTTGGAAATGTGATGTTTTAATCATTGGTGCTTTGTATTTTGGTCATTGTTTCGTATTTATCTTCCTGCGTCAGATGCTTCGCTTCGTGCTTCGGGTTTCGAATTTTTGACCGAAAAAATGGGATTTTCGGTCAAGCACTGGTTAGAGTCTAGAAAACTTTACAGTTATATAATCTTCTCCGCGTACTCTGCGATCTCTGCGGTGAATTATTGTATTAAGGGGGCAAGCTTGAACGGTCAGGAAGTGGAAGCAGTCTCACCTTTAAAATATGCTAAACTTTTTCTGGCTTTTTCCCGGGGACTGCAGGCTTTCATCAGCATTGCCCAACCTGCACTGGGGGCTGTCATTGCACTGGGCAGGATCCCTGATTGGGAGATTGTGGCCATAGGGTTCATTGCTGCCTGGGCAGGTAACAATGCAGCATTTGCTATTAATGACCTCCTGGATGTAGAACTTGACAGAAAGAGGTTTAATCACCTGAGGGAGTTTAAAGGGTTTGATATTGATACGGCGCTGGTGAGGCACCCCCTTGCCCAGGGATACCTCACCTATAGATCGGGTGTGCTGTGGATATGTGCTTCGTCATTGATTGCAGTTATAGGTGCCTACTTACTCAATCCCTGGTGCATTCTTTTATTTGTTGTTGCCCTGTGTCTCGAGATCTCATACTGCAAACTTTCTCAAATCTCGGCATTTAAATTTCTGATCACCGGGGTGATGGTTGCCGTAGGAGCCATGGCAGGGTGGATAGCAGTGGTTGAAAAGGTTGAGCTACTTCCGGCACTTACTTTCTTTATATGGATAGCTGCCTGGGAAATAGGGGGAAGAAATATTGTCAATGATTGGTCTGATGTAGATGAGGATGTTCACCTTGGTATCAAAACAGTTCCCGTTATCTATGGTTATAAGGTAGCGGGAAGATTGATTCTCATCTTTCTTTTAATCACCTTTGTCTGTAGCCTCACAGTTGCCTACTTTGTTCATCTGAACTGGATCTATCTCCTGGGGGCCATGATTGAGGGGTGGTATGCTTTGTTGAATCCAATCATTCGGCTCCTTAAAAATCCCACGCCAGAGGTGGCGATTACCCTTTTTAATCGAGCAAGTCTCTACCCTTTAGTGATGCTTACCATCATCGTAGTGAGTATCTACCTGCCTCAGATTTTATCGGCACTGTTCTAGGCTGTTTTCTCACGGTTATCAGCGTTGAAAAAAAGAGAGAGTTATATTTTAACTTGGTGAGATACTATGAGTAAGATATGTGTGCAGTTGGATAAGAATTTTGCGGTGAGTGAAGATTTCATAAATAATCTGCTCTTAAAAAAAGCTTTTTTTGTCGATGAAATAAGTATTTTTTTTGATCTGGCATTTCTTGAGACCGATACACCTTCAGATTTCTCTCGTATAAAAGAAGAGATACAGGAGGTACACTACATCTTGAAAGAAAGGGAGGTAGCGCTTAATCTCTTGTTAGATAATGCCTGTTGGGGAGGAAAAATTTTTATGACGTCCTATCAGAAGAAGCTTGAGAGGTTACTTACT
>JAZFSJ010000479.1:0-2223 GCA_036446115.1 Thermodesulfobacteriota bacterium
GATTACAGGAACCGTGCTGCCCGAATAGAACCGGGAGTTACCTACAACCAGCTTCAGGAAGCATTAGAAAAAGAGGGGTTGAGAGCTTTAATGCCTCTTTTTCCCCGAAAGGATCAATCGGTACTTACCGCCCACCTTGAAGCACTTCCCATGCTGATTCCCGAATTTAACTATAGCGAGCCACTCTACACTGCAGAAATCGTGATGCCTAAAGGTGAAATCTTTAGAACAGGCGCTGCGGCAATGGCTCCTCCCGAAACGACTAATACTGATCTGATTGGTCCCTGGGGTCCCGGTTTTGACTGGAACAGGCTTTATACCCGTTCACAGGGGACACTTGGAGTCCTTACCTGGGCAAATATCATGGCTGAACCACTGCCCACCAAGCAAAAGATTTATTTTACTGCGTTCAGTAACATTGATGACCTTGTTTCATTTACCTACCAAATTCAAAGAAAGTGGATCGGCTACGAGTGCTTTGCCCTCAACCGATCAAACCTCGCAATGATTCTCGCTGACACCATGCCAAATGATTACTTGGAACTAAAAAAGGTTCTGCCAGAATATATCCTGCTCTTTTGCATTGCCGGGCTCAAGCGTTTTCCTGATGAGAGAATTGCCTACCAGGAAGCTGACTTCATGGAGGTTGCACAGGAATGCGGTGTAAATCCACAGCTCACCATGCCTGAAGCCCCCCAGGCTGCTTCCTTCTTTGAAAAATATTTGAGGCGCTGCTGGGAAAAGGAGATCTACTGGAAGGATGCCTATAAGGGTGCAAGCGCTGATATATTCTTCCTCACCCCCATGGAAAAGGCGCACACCTTTATCACATCGATGAAGGAAGAAGCGATAAACGCAAACTATTCTCCCGAAGATATTGGTATTTACCTGCAACCGATAGAAAATGGCAGGGTCTGTCACCTCGAGTTCACTATTCCCTATAATCCTGAAGATTCTATTGAATGTACTACTATAAAGAAGCTCTACAGAACTGCTAGTGAAAAGATGTATGCCCTTGGGGCCCACTTCACCAGGGCTTACGGCATGTGGTCTGAGATGGTATATAGCAGAAATGCCGTTCACTATCAAACCACAAAAATGATTAAGGAAACGCTTGACCCTAATAACATAATGAATCCTGGAAAACTCGGATTTTAATCAAAATTAAGGAGTACTATCATGAGTCTTGAGAAGTACCGATGGGATCTGGTGAATTGTGAGCGCTGCTCTATGTGTAAGTGGGTTCACCCCTGGACTGTGAAGAGTAAAGATAGAGCATCTATTTGTCCTTCAATGAAAAAATACCTGTATGATGCCTACTCCGTTCAGGGGAGATTTGATCTTGCCAGGGCTCTTCTCGAAGGTGAAATAGAACTCACCCCTAAAGTGCTTGAGGTAATCTACACCTGTACACTCTGTGGGGCATGTGATGTCACCTGTAAGTTCAGTCGCGATATGGAACCACTTGAGATACTACATGAATTACGCAATTACGTTGTTAAGGAGGGTAAAGGGCCACTTCCCGGTCATATGCCGGCCGTTGAAAGTATACAGAAAAATAATAATCCCTGGCTTCAACCCCCCACCAGGCGGGCCCACTGGGCACGAAAACTAAATTTAAAAGACCTTAACAAGGAAAAAGCGGAGGTTCTCTACTTTGCCGGGTGTACATACTCTTATAATGCCAATTTGCAGAAAGTCGCACAATCGACGGCCCGTATTATGCAGGAGGCAGATGTAGATGTGGGGATACTCGGCAATAGTGAGATTTGCTGTGCCAGTCCGGTCCTGAAGGTTGGCATGAGTGATCTCTTTAATGAGATCGCGAAGAAAAACATTAAGATGTTTAATGATCTCGGTATAAAAAAGGTAGTTACCTCATGTGCCGGGTGTTACGGGATCTTTCAGAGCCAGTATCCTGCTGTAGGAAATATGGATTTTGAAGTCTTACACAGTGTAGAGATTATCGATCAGCTCGTACGGGACAACAAATTGAAATTTAAAAAGGAAGTTCCCATGAAGGTTACCTGGCATGATCCCTGTCACAGTGGAAGAGGTGGAGAAAAACAAAATTTGTGGGAGGGCGAGAGAATAAAGTGGGGGCTATCAGACCCTCCCCGTGAGAGAAATTTTGGTTCTCAGGGTGTCTTTGACGCACCGCGAAATGTCCTCAAGGCAATACCGGGAATTGAATTGATTGAGATGGAACGGATACGGGAGTTT
>JAZFSJ010000480.1:0-7284 GCA_036446115.1 Thermodesulfobacteriota bacterium
GTGAGGGGGGGGACAAGTTTAAGAACATTAAAGAAAATAACCATGTTGCCATCGGTATCGGCACTTCTACACAAACCGTACGTTCTGTAAGGGGCGTCAACATCTGGGGGACTGCCGAGGTCTTTACCGATGATACCCCGGAGTTTACCAAAGGACTAGAGCTCTTCAGGCCATTAATTAAGGATATGGAAGAATTGATAGGTGCCCCGGTGCAGATGCCCCCCGGCGTAATGAGGTTGATCCGGGTAACCCCCACTAAGATGGTCTACCATCACTTCAACAAAGGAATTGGCAATACCCTCTGGGAGGCATAAGAATGAAATAGATGAAACGGGGGGGGTGGGACAGATACTGGATGCTAGATACTGGATACTGGATGCAATGATATATCCCTGACCCAAACCTATTTTTCACCACTGGAGTTATGTTTGGCCTTTTTCAGAAGTATCACAGCACCAACAAACTTTCTCAGTAAAGTTGCACCAGGGAAGGCTGAAGCACCCCGTAAAAACAAAAATACTCATTCAACAGGGCTCATACAAGCTGACAGCAGGAGAGTTTAACTCTTCTTAGAAGAGTAATTCTCCGAGATTCTTTCCCTTTTCCTCACTGTGGAGATGAGGGATGTCCGAAAGGATTCTCGGTGTTGCTTTCCTGTAACTGGAAAGAAACACCTCTTTGATTTTCTTTCCCTCTTCAATTATGGCCGGTTCTTTTAAAACAGGATATTTTTCACGGTTTTCCAAAAATTCCTTATAAAGATCTATATATTCAAACCACCAGGGTATGGATTTGTCCCGCAGGGAATCGGGAAAATCTCCTGCCATCATTCCCCCGGAAGTATATTCACCTAGCAATGAGGGGGTTCTCACTCCCGGGAGCAGACCATCCAGTCCTTCATTTTTTCCTCTTAAGTCTTTCACCGGTTTACAAAAAATTTCCCTGTAGCGTTCATCTTTGGAGAAGGGGAAAATATCAACGTTTAAATGGTCGTATTTACCAAAATGGAGTGATGCCTCAATCGCAAGGAATGGAAGAGGGATGTCGTCAACCGGTATAAAAGAGCCCACAATGATTTCGTCCTCATCCAGAAGCTTTTTGTCATCTTTGTTCCAGACCCAACCGTTTTCAAGCATCATGAAGGCAACCTTTTTTAAGGGAAAATCTTTTTCACCTTTTGTCTTATAAAGTATAATCCGCAGCCTCTCTTCCTCTTTTTCTGCAAGTATAATCTCTTCCCGGTCCATCTGTTGTAAAAACTGACCGAAACGTTCCTCTACCTTCTCCCTTAAATCATGCACCTGTACATCCATTTTTAGCTCTCCTTTAATAAGGTTATTACCTCACGGACAATTGCCGCCATTTTGTTTGGTGCATTATATATCCGATTAAAAGGAAAGGCAACCAGAATAAGATATCTGCTTTAACTGTCTTCACTTTTCTAGTATAATGATAACAAAGAGAATATCCTACTAAAGTGACCAATAATTTCAAAGGGATAAATCATGCATAAAGAAGGCGAAGCGGTTAAATGGTACTATAAGCCGAGTAACGTGATTCTGGCCTTATTTTTGGTGTTGGGACCTTTTGGACTACCATTACTTTATAAGAGCCCTAAATTTAACAACCTATCAAAAATAATTCTCACCATCCTGGTCATTATTTACACTTTACTTCTAATCTACGCAACGTCAGAAATCGTTAGATTTACTTACAAAAAGATAGAAGAACTACAAGATATAGCAAAGACACTCTAAAACACTTGGTAACAAGAATTAATAAATCTAAACTATAAACTGAGGCTCAATATGAAGATAAAAAGTTTTCTTATAATTGCTCTTCCGCTGGTTACGCTATTTCTTTTAACTCTTTCCGCTCCCTTTTCGGAATCCCTATCAGAGAATGTCACTTCCCAGCAAATCCTGGATAAGATTGACAAGATGTACAGGGGGGAAAGCAGTATAGGAACCTACCTCATGAAAATAAAGACCACCCACTGGGAACGTAACCTGCGCATCAAATCATGGACCAGGGATCTTGATTATACCCTTATCCGGATCGAGTACCCCAAAAAAGAAAAAGGGGTTACGACACTAAAAGTAGAAAATAATTTATGGAACTACCTTCCTAAAATCAAAAGGGTTATTAAGGTTCCCTCCTCCCTGATGATGGGAAGCTGGATGGGAAGTCACTTTACCAACGATGACCTGGTGAAGGAAAGCACCCTGGCCAACGACTACCACCACCGTATAACCTTTGAGGGAAAGAGAGATGGACAGGAGGTGTACGAAATTACCTTGCTTCCCAAAGAAGAGGCGGCAGTGGTGTGGGGAAAGATTGTTGTTGTAGTGAGGCAAAAAGACCTCATACCCCTTTATCAAGAATATTGTGATGAGAAAGAAAAACCGGTGAGGAAAATGATTTTAAGTGATGTAAAAAAGATGGGAGGAAGGCTACTACCCAGCAGCATGAAGGTGATTCCCTATGACAAACCGGGAGAATTCACGGAAATAATCTATCTTGATATCGCATTCGACATGGAACTACCTGAAACTTTTTTCAGCCTCAGAAATCTAAAGCAGCAAGGAGACTAAGAACGTGCTTTTTTATCTTAAAATGGCATGGCGAAATATCTGGAGAAACAGCAGGCGAACCCTGATCACCCAGTTTGCCCTGGTAGTAGCACTCTCATTGATGATCGCCTTTTCCGGATTAACCTGGGGATTAATGAAGCAAATGGAGAGAAACGCTACCCTTTTAGGTCCCGGGGAAATACAGATCCACAGCCCCGGCTACCTGGATGACAGGTCCATCTACCGCGTGATAGCTCAACCTGATGTAGTTATTCATATGATTGAGAAGGAAGGAGCTAAAGCTACACCACGGCTTCAGGGTTTTGGATTAGTGAGCCAGGGAGAGAACTCTTCGGGTGCTCAAATCCTGGGAATTGATCCGGTAAGGGAAAAGAGGGTAACAGAATTTCACAATCATTTCTTCAAAGGTGCTTTTTTAAAGGAAGAAGGAGACATCCTTTTAGGAAAAAAAATCGCGGTTACCCTGGACGCGTCCATTGGAGATGAATTGGTGATAGTAACCCAGGCCGCTGACGGCTCGATCGGCAACGACCTTTACAGGCTCGCAGGGATACTGAACGGAATCAGCGAAGAGATCGATCGATCAACCATTATGATGTCCATAGGTGATTTTGAATACCTTTTCAGCCTTAAAGATGCAGCTACAGAGATCGCCATAAGAAGGAGTGATGAGACAGAAGACCTTAACATCCTTAGTGATCGCATCAAAAACATTATACCCGGGGAAGAAGTTAAAACCTGGAGAGAACTATTCCCTGCTATTTCAGATATGCTTGAGCTCACAGATGCATCCATTTATGTGCTTCTCACTATTGTTTATATCGCTGGATCTCTTATCATGCTTAATACCATGTTGATGTCAGTCTTCGAACGTATTAAGGAACTGGGAATTATGATGGCAATAGGGTTTAGGCCCGTGCAGGTACTGATCCTTATCTTTTTTGAAACCTTTTTCTTAACTCTCTGCGGTTCTCTGGTCGGTCTCTTATGCGGTGTGAGCTTGAGTCTCTACCTTACCCACTATGGTCTGGATTTAAGTTCCATAACAGAAGGTTTTTCTTTTGCAGGCATCCTGGCAGAACCTCACTGGTTTGCAGTAACCAATTTTAATACAGTCTTTCCTCCTGTTATCTTTCTCTTTGCCATCTCACTCATTGCGGTTATATATCCGGCAATGAAAGCTTCTCTCTTGAAACCGGTAGATGCGTTGGTGTTTCACTAAAACATTTCAGGAATTTTATAACGTGTTAGTTTCAAAAGTTACTTAAATGGCTTCGATGTAAAAACTGGAGTAATGGAGTGTTGGAGTGATGTTTTTATTCCATTACTCCACTGCCCCAACACTCCACCGACTGAGCTCATGACACAGTCAACTACTTCTAAAGTGTATGGAGCAAAATACCTTGTATTTGGGGTCTGTTTATGTGGATTATAAAACTTGCCTGGCGAAATCTGTGGAGAAATAAGCGGCGAACACTCATTACCATCTCCTCCATCTGTTTTGGACTGGTGCTCGCACTGGTGTTTATCGGGCTGGGAGATGGAACCTACGGAACCATGATCGACAGCGCAGCCAGGCTGGGATCGGGACATATCACCCTGGAGAATCCGGGCTACCGCAAGTCCCTCTTAACCCGCCTGACACTGCAATCCGCCAATGCATTAGTCAAGAAATTTAAAGGAATAAGGGAGATCGACGGTTGGGCCCCCCGTATTCTGGGACAGGCAATGCTAAGCACAAGCTATGGCAGTGTAGGTGCTGCCTTTATAAGCGTGGATCCTGAGCAGGAAAAAGAGACTACCCTCTTTATAGATAAGATTATAGAAGGAAACTATCTTGAAGATTCCGAGGGGAGAGATGCCTTGATCGGAAGGAAGATGGCCAAAAGGCTTAAGGTCTCGATCGGCAGTAAAATGGTAATTACCGCTAATAATCTCCAAGGAGAGATTGCAGGAGAACTTCTCAGGGTAGTAGGAATTTTTGAAACCGGTTCTGATATGATCGATGGTTACGTTCTTCAAATTCCCCTCAACCGCGCCCGAAAATTATTAGGCATGAATCAGGAAGAAGTGACACAGATTGCAATCTTCCTGGATAACCAGAGAGATACAGATCGTGTTATGAAAAAGTTAGAGGAAACTCTTTCAGATTTCAAGGAGGTTGCTGTTCTTTCCTGGAGAGAAATCATGCCGGAACTTGCTGCCTATGTTGAACTGGATGGAAGTTCCAATTACATCTTCCAGGTCATTATTTTTATCATCATTGCTGCCGGCATCTTAAACACTATTCTCATGTCCGTCTTAGAACGTCAGTTCGAGTTTGGTGTGCTCCTCTGCCTGGGAATGAATCCTCGAAACCTTCTCTTTTTAGTTCTGGCCGAATCTATCCTGCTGGGACTTTTGGGAGTAACGGTCGGCACCTTGCTGGGACTTGCCGGCAACCAATACTTTACCGTTAAGGGTTTCGATTTGACTCTCTTCACCTCATCAAATATCGATATCTCAGGGATAGCTTTGGACCCTGTTCTTTATTCTGACCTTTATCCTGATCACCTGATCATTATCGTTGTGCTGGTTTTTCTGATGACTGTACTGGCCGGGATTTATCCGGCCGTGAAGGCAGCCCGCTCGGTACCCATTGAGGTCTTGAAGAAGGGAAAGTGAAAAATAATTAAACAAGGAAGGAAAGAAGATGACCAAAATTGTGAAACTTGAAGGAGTAACTAAAGTATATCAGGACGGGAAGGTAGCCGTTCCTGCCCTTCGGGAGATTGACCTTTCTATCCAAAAGGGAGAGTTTGTCGCAGTTGCCGGCCCTTCAGGCTCGGGGAAAACCACCCTGCTCAATATTATTGGAGGCCTGGATCAGCCTACCAAAGGAAGCATTTTTCTGGAAGGCAACTATCTGGGGCAGATGGGCAGAGGAGAGCTGAGCAGGCTGAGACTTAATCGCATTGGTTTTATCTTTCAGAGCTATAATTTAATTCCCGTTCTTACCGCCTTTGAGAACGCCGAGTTTGTGTTGCTTTTACAAAAACGCCCGGTTGAAGAACGCAGACAAAAGGTGGCAAACCTGCTCGAAGAAGTGGGACTTTCCGGTTTGGAGAAGAGGTTTCCCCGTGAGATGAGCGGGGGACAGCAGCAGCGCGTGGCCATTGCTCGTTCTATCGCTTCTGAGCCCGCTCTAGTGCTGGCCGACGAACCCACTGCCAACGTAGATTCACAAACTGCCTCCGAGTTGCTGGACCTGATGGAAAAGCTTAATCAGGCAAAGGGGGTAACCTTCTTTTTTTCGACCCACGATCCCGCCGTCATGCAGCGGGCCCGACGACTGATCACCTTAAAAGATGGAAGGGTTGAAAAGGACACAACTAAATGATAGTGAAAAGGAATCTTCCAACTCTCATTATTCTACTATCCTTTTTTTATCTATCTTCCAACTTTTTATCCCCCTCCCCTGCCTATAGTATTGAGCTCATTGATAACGATTTACTCTCCTGCGACCTGTCAGGTAACATAAAGGGACTCTATTTTGGTATTCATGATAACCCTCTTGGTTCAAGCTATGACAGCGGATTTACACTGCTCCGTCTGATCCTCACCGGCACAATCTCAGAGAAAGCCTCGATCGAGTTCCATTTACTTGAAGGCGGAAACATCAATCCCCTCCCTTCCTCTCCCTCGGGCTTCGCTGCTTTCAGTGGAGCTAACCGATTTAGAGTAGACAGGCTAACTCATACTCAAACTGAACACGAGGACTTCTCAAGCCAGATAGCCATCGACCGTGCCAACATAACCTTACGGCTCCCCCGGTGTGATCTCACCGTGGGCAGACAGGCAATCTCTCTTGGCACAACCTACTTCTGGAATCCCAATGATCTTTTAACCGCTTTTTCCCCCTATGAATTTGATCGTGACTACAAGCCGGGGGTTGACGGTGTCAAGGCTGATTTTCCCCTGGGGAGATTTAGTGGGATAAGTTTCATCTACGGAGCAGGTGAAAGTTTCAGGCTAAATGAAAGTACCCTGCTTGTTCGTACCTTCACCAACATACGTGACTTCGACCTGGCCATGATGGCGGGAAGGTATCGCCAGGACGGATTTGCAGGGGTCGAATTCAGTGGAGAACTAGGAACCGGTATTGGCGTTCGGGGAGAATTATCCTATTTTGCCACTGAAAACGATGATGATTTTTTTCAATTGGTGGTAGGTTCCGAGTATCGCTTTGGAAACAACTTCTATATCTCAGGCGAGTATTTTTATAACGGATTTGGTACTTCTCACACCCACCGCTATGTGGGCAAGCTCTCTTCCAAACGGATTATGGAAGGAGACCTTTACAATATCTCTAGACATTATCTGGGTATTTTAGGAAGCTACGAGGTGACCCCCCTTTTAGTTGCATCGCTTGCCACCATTATCAATCTCGTTGATCACAGTGTACTTATCATGCCTACCGTCATTTATTCACTCAGTGATAATGCGGAATTAGTGGCGGGTATGGTAATAGGCGAGGGGAAGGATCCAAAAAGGTATAGGCTCAGGAGCGAATTTGGCACCTATCCGGATTTCACCTTTGTGGAAATTAAATATTACTTCTAGGTAAAAAAAGAAAACACCATCTGATGAAAAGAGACTTAAAAAACACAGGGGAAATACAAGATGTAGACACACCAAATAAAAAGACAGA
>JAZFSJ010000481.1:0-2863 GCA_036446115.1 Thermodesulfobacteriota bacterium
GTCGCCTGTATGAACGTTTCAAAAAAGTTTGATATAGATGAGATACCGTTCTATCAGGGAGACTTGAATGGTCGGCCACTTACGCTCGTCCAAGGTGGTATTGGCAGAGAAAATGCAATTAAAGCTGCTTCTTGTCTATTAGAATCAACGAGTGTTGATTTATTGATTTCAGCGGGTGTTGCCGGGGGCATAAGACACGGTCTTAACGTTGGTGATCTGATTGTGGCAGAAAGTGTTGGCTATAGTAAACAAAGCGATTTCGATTGTGAAAAATTACAACTGGAATCTGATTTTGTCTGTAAAAAAGAGTTCGTTCAATTAGCGAGACAATTTAATAATGATTCGGAACCAAAATTGCATTTTGGTAATCTGTTAACGGTAGACAAGGTTATAAGCCTGGCAAGTACAAAAAGAAGGATTGGAGAGCAAAATTCATTTTTAGCGGTTGAGATGGAAAGCGCTGCTGTCGCGGAAGTTGCATGTGAGAATGGAGTCGAGTTTGCGGCAATCCGTGCAATATCTGATGATATAGATGATGATCTTCATCTAGATTATGATAATATAATATCTGATGAGGGTAAGGTTAAGGTGACGAGCATTGCATTGAGTGTTCTGAAAAACCCGCAAAAGCTGGCACTATTGAGACGCCTTAACAGACAGACAAAGACTGCGGCGAAGAGCCTGGCTTACTTCATGACTAAATTGATTCCATTAATGGGCACTAATTTCACTAATTAACACTAATTAACTGTCGGGAGGACGGAATGCCGAATAAAAAAATTGGGATTGTTATGGGCAGTGATTCTGATCTGAGTACTATGCAGGAAACACTTGATGTCCTTGATGAATTCGGGATAAAGTATGATGTAGATGTCGTTTCCTGTCACAGATCCCCGCAGCGTGCGCATAAATATGCGATGACGGCAGAGAAGAAGGGCTACAAGGTAATAATTGGTGGGGCGGGAGGCGCCGCACATCTTGCAGGTGTAATCGCATCGATGACACCTATCCCCGTTATAGGAGTGCCCATGCTGACGCATGACCTTGGCGGACTGGATTCCCTTTATTCTATTGTACAAATGCCGGGTGGCGTTCCGGTTGCTGCTGTCGGCATAGGAAAAGCCGGCGCAAAGAACGCGGCTATCCTGGCAATTCAGATTTTAAGTACTGCGGACAAAGCTCTTAAAAAGAAGATTATTGATTTTAAGAAGAGACAAGCAGAAAAGGTTATCCAGAAAGATAAAAAGGTTAAAAAAATATTGAAGAAATCAAAACAGTAGAGTCTCATTGTGGTCTCATTTCTATTAAGTGGGAGAAACAGAGATTGATCCACTTTTGATTAAGTTAAGTCGTAACACGATAACAGACTATCCTTCGACTCCGCTCAGGATGACGTCACACTGAGCGGAGTCGAAGTGTATTCAAAATTGCAAATTCTTACACATTAAAATAAGTTAAGGGAGGTTTTTGTGCCGGTACCAACTATAGAATGGATAGGCGGAGTAGATGGAAGGATAAAGATTATAGATCAGACTCTCTTGCCAAATGAGTTAAAGTATGTCTACTGTGATGACAGAGAGAGTATTTACCATGCGATAAAGACACTCATGGTCAGAGGTGCTCCTGCTATCGGAATCGCCGGAGCAATGGGAGCTGTAGTAGGGATTAAGGATGATAAATCAGAGGATTTTGACCCTTTTTTTAAAGAGTTTAAGGAGGTTATTGCATATCTGGGTTCTTCCAGACCGACAGCCGTAAATCTATTCTGGGGGCTGAAGCGCATGGAAGATACTGCGCAGAAGAATAGTCAAAAACCGGTTTCAGAGATTAAAGAAATACTTCTTAATGAAGCAAAGACAATACTCGAAGAAGATAAAGAAATATGCCGTAAGATAGGTGATAATGGTGAAGCTTTTTTAGAAGATGGTAGTTGTGTAATAACTCATTGTAATGCCGGCGGATTAGCTACTGGCGATTTCGGAACAGCTCTGGCAGTAATGTTTGCGGCAGCGGATAAAGGGAAAAAAATCAGTGTGTATGCAGATGAAACACGTCCATTATTACAGGGATCCAGGCTGACAGTTTGGGAGCTGAAAAATGCCGGTATTGATGTAACGCTGATTTGTGATAACATGGCGGCTCATACTATGAAAAAGAAAAAAATTGATTGTGTGATTGTAGGTGCTGACAGAATTGCTGCAAATGGTGATGCCGCGAATAAAATAGGTACGTACAGTCTTTCCATAATTGCAAAGGAACACAATGTACCATTCTATGTTGCAGCGCCTGCTTCTACTTTTGATCTGAGTATTGCTTCCGGAGATGAAATTCCTATAGAAGAAAGACACTCGGATGAAGTTACCAGTATTGCCGGGCATAAGATTGCTCCGGATGACATAAAGGTGTTTAATCCGGCCTTTGACGTTACACCAGCATCAAATATAAAAGCCATTATTACAGAAAGAGGAGTAATTACTGACCCGAACATGGAAAAAATTAAAAACGTTATTGGAAACGAAATTTAAGGAGGGCGTGATGACATCTATTAATAAATATTGCTATCTAATTGCGGTAGTGTGCCTGGCAGTATTAATCTTTTCAGGGTGCTCGGCAAATAGGACTACGACTAAATTTATGGCAACTCCTATGGAAAGTGTAAATGAAGATCTTCAAATTGATCCACAACAACTTACCAGGGAGCTTAAAGAGGAGATGATGATACAAAACGAAATGAGAAGAAAGATGCTGCTGGATAAGGCAAAGGCGGAAGCAGAAAAGGGTAATAAGCCTGACACGGTAAAAACTGAAGAAGTAAAGTAAGAAGAGGTTAGCTCTCCATCACGACAGAAACTAATCATCCTTC
>JAZFSJ010000482.1:0-3638 GCA_036446115.1 Thermodesulfobacteriota bacterium
CTACCCTGCAAGGCTGTGTTAATGCCATGTACGAAATCGGAAAGAGCGAAATCGGAGGCAACCTGCAAAAGTGGCCCACCTCGTATCTGTGCTGGTGGCGGTCAAGATCAGCTGAAGAATACTGGGATACCTGGAAATCAGGTTATTACCAGAAGAATATGAAAAACATGGTGGCGGTGTGCCTGTGGGGTTTTACCTCGGAAAACCAGATTCAGTATGAAAAAAAAGTGCTGATGGACATAATTAAGGAGACTGGCGGAAAGCTCATTGCGGAAGAATGCTACGATAAGTGGGTTCCCTATACCGCCAATAACTGGATCCGTGACACTAACGGCCCCCGCATGATGCTCCCATCCGGTGCCTTTTCACTTTTTTCAGTGGGACCAGATACCCTGCAGTTTGCCCTGGAGTCTTGTGAGCGGGGCCATATCTTCATGGAAAAATACAGCCCTCCTGTGTTGGATTGTGACTACTCTGACTGGATTGCGGCCCATGAGTTCTGCCATTTTGGCATCGGTGAAACCGACTTTCCTTTTGAAAAATCTGTTGAACAATCCGGGGCCGTGATGCAGGCAATGCTGGCTTTTATGAAATGGGGTTTAGAAAAGAAAACCGAAGACGGGATGGGACCCGCCATGGGAGGCCCTTATCATGCTGTGGCGGGACCTGTATATAACAATTATGATAAACTCTTGACCGGTCTTAAAAAGACCCTTGATCCCAACGGCGTTGCCAATCCACCTCATATAATTCCAGTGGAGTAAAAGCCAAGCATATAATTCTCTCTGCTTAAATAATAGAGAGCGGTAGACTACAAAAGACAGCAGTTAAGAAGAAAAACACTTCTTAACTGCTGTCTTTTTTATCCTTTGACATTCATGTGGTAAATTTGATTAAATGACATTTGACGACTTCGTAAAAAGTCCATCTGCCGTTCGACAAGCTCACGGCCCTGAGCAAAGTCGAAGGGCTGCGTTGCGCTTCATCCCTGCCCCGTTAAATTAACGGTTGTTTTGTTCACCGCCGTTAGATGATGTAGTCAGGTGTAAGTAGCAGGGGTAATTCTAATCGCTTATTTAACGGGGTAAATCATTCCGACGTACCTCTATGTACGCCTCATTCCTAAAGATTAGTGCGTTTTTCCGTGCATCTGCAACCTTTTACTGTGTCTAATATGTGACTTTTTTACGAGTCCATGACATTTAAAATACAAAAACCTCTATGGTGAATATGAAAATAGTAAAGATATTTGACTGGTTCACCCGACTATTGCCGCTGTGGGTAGTTTTATGTGGGATTTTTGCCTACTTTTATCCTGTTCTTTTTATTCCCTTCAAGTCTTACATGGAACTTGCCTTCGCCCTGACCATGCTCGGCATTGGCCTGGTCCTTAATTATGAGGAGTTCATCCCTGTCTTTAGAAAACCACAGATGGTAATCCTAGGCATCCTTGCCCAATTTGCCATTATGCCTGCACTTGGGTTTTTCATCGCTAAACTCTTTAATTTCCCCCCCAACTACACCCTGGCGCTAGTTCTGGTGGGAAGCGTGCCGGGTGCTATGGCCAGCAATGTCATCTGTTACCTGGCACGGGTGGATGTTGCCTTCTCGATCGCTTTAACCAGTGGTGCAACATTTTTAGCCCCTTTCTTAACACCCGCATTTACCTATCTTTTTGTACACGCGATTGTTGAAGTCGAATTCTGGCCCATGTTCTTAAGCATCATTAAGATGGTAATCATACCACTTATTGCGGGTCTTATCCTTAGACGGTTATTTCACAATTGGATAAGTAAATTCGAAATTATATTCCCCTCATTTTCCACCGTATTTATTGCCTTTATCTGTGGATTAGTAATTGCCTTAAATCAGAAAACGCTCATTGAGACGGGGCTGATCCTTTTTTGTGCAGTCTTTCTGCACAATCTCCTTGGGCTGGCCCTGGGTTACGGAGCGGGGAAACTCTACAGGTTCGATGAGAAGAAGTGTCGCACACTTTGCTTCCAGGTAGGGATGCAAAATGCAGGACTGGGGGCAGTTTTGGCCTTGAAACATTTTTCCACTGAAACGGCACTGCCAATGGATTAAGAAAACAGGTAATTGTTCACCGCCGAGATCGCAGAGTGCGCGGAGAAGAATATATCAAAATAAGAATTTAGCTCCCTTGGGTAATTTGAATAATGGAATATTGGTGATAAAAACTGATAGACACAAACAAGTGATGCTCCCAACACACAGCGCGGGGCATCCCGGAGTTTAAATTTGATTATTTATGAATTGTGCCGATTCATCCCCGCCTACAAGGCGGGGCTTTCTCGGCACCTGCCGGTAATAATTTTAATTCTCTGCGATCTTTGCGGTTCCCCCGTTAGATAATAAGCCATATTAAGTAGATAATTTCTCCAGGAGGATAAACATATAATAAAGCATACTCACTGTGTAGTAGGTATCTAACGGGGTAAATCTGCAGTTAACTGAACTTCTACGAAAGGTTTAAAAACTATGCTATCGAAATTTAAACAAAGAATTAATTTTTATTTCGAGGATCTGACCACCCCCATGGGGAAGACCTTTGACCTGGTGGTTATTTTACTTATCTTTCTGCTCTGTACCACATTTGTGGTGGAGACCTATGATATCTCCGATAGGGCAAGGGAAATAGCAAATCTTGTAGAAACCATTATCATCGTTATTTTTATTATAGAGTACTTTCTGCGTCTTTGGGTTGCCGAGAAAAAGCTCAAGCACTTTTTCCACCTCTATTCACTGATCGATCTGGCTGCCATCATACCAATCTTTTTTGCACAGCAGCACTTTCAGGTAATAAGGGTATTCAGAGTAGTTCGCATCATGCGCCTGATGCGTTTCCTTGAAAATCGCCATTTCTTTTTCGGCAGCATAAAATCCGTTCATCTCATTATTTTTCGTATTATCTTTATTATGATCGCAATTGTTTTTGTCTCTGCCGGACTCATCTTCTACGCCGAGCACGAAATCAATCCGGAAAAGTTCAGTACCTTCTTTGACGCCATCTACTTTTCAGTAGTAACCTTAACCACCGTCGGCTTTGGCGATATCACTCCCGTCTCACCCTATGGACGGATTATTACTGTGTTAATCATTACAAGTGGGATAGTATTCATCCCCTGGCAGGTGAGAAACTTGATCGCCCATTTTATCATTTCCATTAATAAAATTTCCCTCACCTGTAAGGGATGCGGGCTGGAACATCACGATAAGGATGCAGCCCACTGCAAGCGCTGTGGAAGTAAAATTTATCAGAAGCAAGACACCACATAAAACATGGAAGAAAAATTAAAAGAACTTCTATTACAGAGGAAGAGAAAGGTCATTTTCGATAATCATCTTAAACGCTCTGCCGTGCTCATTCCTCTCTTTATAAAAGATGGTGAGTATCATATTCTTTTTATCAAGAGAAGTCAGGAGGTAGAGGATCACAAGGGGGAAATATCTTTTCCCGGTGGACTATGCGAAGAGGGTGATGAAGGACCGGAAGAAACGGCGCTGCGTGAAGCCTTTGAGGAGACTGGAATACACCCTCAGGATGTAAGGTTACTGGGTACGCTGGATGACATGAAGACTATCTCAACCAACTACAGGGTTACACCCATTGTAGG
>JAZFSJ010000483.1:0-8733 GCA_036446115.1 Thermodesulfobacteriota bacterium
GCAGATGGACTTTTTACGGAGTCGTCAAAATAGGGGAGGAAAAATCTAGAAATTTATGCTATATTCAAAAGCGAACTGGGCATGAGTATCAGAGAGAGGCCTTGAGTGCGAGGGAAAGTGGAAACACAGTCAAAACGGTCGATTTTAAGTCTCCTGGTTAATAAGATAAAAACTTCATGCTCCAATTTCGTTGAGCTTGTGGGGAGAGAAGAATTGAGAACACAATTAAGGAAGTCATTCTTTACCGGTCTATTGGTTGTTATTCCTATCAGTGTAACAATCTATATCCTGGTTTTTTTAATAGAGCTTTTGAATAGTTTATTGCCATTTAGTTTTTTACCCTATGGAACAGGGATAGTACTTACTATTATCCTCATTACTTTTGTAGGATTTATGACTACTAATCTCATAGGCAGGAGACTTATTGCTACGGGGGAGAGATTTATCTCCAGCATACCTCTGGTAAAAAATGTTTATGCCGCAGTGAAACAGATTGCAGATGCAATGCTCTCTTCCACAAGGAAAAATTACACGAGAGTGGTGCTGATAGAATATCCCCGTAAAGGGATTTATACCTTGGCCTTTGTCACCGGTGTCTCAAAGGGAGAAGTGCAGGCAAAAACCCAGCAGAATGTTATCAACCTCTTTGTCCCCACTACACCCAATCCAACCTCTGGATTCTATCTCATGGTTCCGGAATCTGATGTGATTGATCTGGATATGTCGGTAGAAAATGCCTTTAAGTTGCTAATATCTGGAGGGATGGTTTCGTCTGATAATGCCAGTAACAATCCTTTCAACTCGTCTTCTTAGCTGAAGTATTCCTCTCGAATCTTTTTCATGTCTTCCCACACATCTCGTTTTCGTTGAGGGCTTCTCAGCAGAAAGGCAGGATGGAAGGTTGCTATTAGCTTGGCGTTACGGAAGGTAATGAATCTGCCCCTTAGGCTGGATATCTTTTCATCCGTTTCAAGCAGTGTCTGGGTGGCAAAGGTACCCAGGGCACAGATGATTTTTGGCTTAATAGCGTCAAGTTGTTTGAGAAGAAAAGGTTCGCAGGCCCTGATTTCATCAGGTTGAGGGTTTCTGTTTTGGGGAGGGCGGCACTTGATAATATTGGCGATATAAACATCCTCCCGCGTGAGGTCAATAGAGTTGATGATCTTGGAAAGTAGTTGACCGGCACGACCTACAAATGGTTTGCCTTGAATGTCTTCATCCCCTCCAGGACCCTCACCTACAAATACCAACCGAGCCTCGGGATTCCCCGTGCCGAAGACGATATTTCTACGATGGCTGTGGAGTTTACACCTTTTGCAGTCGCCCAGTTCTTTTCTGACTTCCTCAAGGAGCTGTGCTCTGCCAGGGCTGGAGAGGTCTTTTGCTATTGGCAGTCCCTCAACTCCCTGCTCTTTTTGGTTGAGCAGGTAGTCTTTAAGTGAATAGAGGACCTGCTCAAATTCCTGTTCGATTTGGTCGGGTTCTTCCATCTAAGTTGTTTTTTTAGGTTCTTTAGTGGTTGGTTTCTTGTCTTTAAGCTCTTTAATTTTATCTATGATCTTATCTGCCAGTTCTTCTTTGCTCATAAGGGGAAGTGCATCAATTCTCCCCTCGTAATCTATGAGGGTGGCCTCATTATTGTCAGAGCCAAATCCACCTTTCTTTTGCAGGACTTGATTTACCACAATGAGATCAAGATTTTTTTTGTCCAACTTTAACTTGGCCTGGGAGATGATATTCTTGGTTTCTGCCGCAAATCCTACCAGGATCTTTTTACCTTTATTTTTTCCCATCTGATACAGGATATCGGGATTCCTTTCAAGTTCCAGGGAAAGGGTTTTGTGTGTCTTTTTCATCTTATCTTTGAGCCCTTTTTTAGGACGATAATCTGCAACGGCAGCCGCCTTGATAGCGATGCTGCACGACTTGTAGTGTTTCAACGCAGCCTTGCTCATCTCGAGAGAGGTTCCAACCGAGATAGTATGGATATGAGGGATTGGTTTGAGATTGGTAGGACCACTTACAAGCATTACCTCTGCGCCTCTTCGATAGGAGGCTTGTGCTAAAGCATATCCCATTTTGCCTGAAGACCGATTAGTTAAGATTCTTACAGGATCTATGGGTTCATGAGTAGGGCCTGTGGTAATGAGAATACGTTCTCCTTTAAGATCCTTTTTTGTTAAAATGGTTATTATCTCTTTCACTATATCTTCTATATCAGCCAATCTACCTTTCCCTTCGGCGCCGCAGGCAAGTTCCCCTGATGTGGGTTCTACGATCTCAAACCCAAGCTCTTTCAGTTTTGCTACGTTTTGCTTCACAACAGGATTTTCCCACATCTTGTCGTTCATGGCAGGGGCTATAAGTACCGGTGCTCTAGTGGCCAGCAGTACTGTGGAGAGGAGATCATCGGCCAGGCCGGATACAATTTTTGCAATTATATTTGCCGTCGCCGGCGCAATGATGAAAGCATCTGCCTTTTCTGCTAAGGAGATGTGAGAAATTTCCGGTTTAAAGGAACCGAAGAGATCTGTGTATACCGGATGACCGGAGACGGTTT
Organism: Thermodesulfobacteriota bacterium; assembly: GCA_036446115.1. Taxonomy (GTDB): domain Bacteria; phylum Desulfobacterota; class WTBG01; order WTBG01; family WTBG01; genus JAZFSJ01. The sequence continues at coordinate 2,561 of JAZFSJ010000483.1, forward strand.
GGAAGGTAAAGGGGGTAACGAACTGCTGTGCGTTCTTAGTCATTATTACATCTACTTCAGCACCACGCGTGCGAAGTTGACGGACTAAATCTACCGCTTTATAAGCTGCAATCCCTCCCGTAACACCTAGAGTGATCCATTTTCCCTTAATCATTTTTCTCCATTTCGTTTTTATTGTCGGGTTTAGTTTGTTCCTCTTCCGGACTTTTTATTTTGACCTCCATCCCAATCATATTATGCGAGACTTCGGTGATTGAAATTGTGAAGTCTTTAAATTGCTTACTTCTGATCTGTTCAACAAGAGATGGGATATCCAGCGTTGACTCTACCTCAATTATAGATCCTTCATCTGAGAGTGTCTTTTGTGAAAGGTTCTGAATTTCAGGAATTTCTTTTTTAAGATCGATTTTTAAGCGGGAAATGTCGAGATATTGGGATAAGCCTGAGACCTTAAGTGTAGCCAGGGTTATTCCTTTACTTTCTTTTGTCCATCGCAGGGAAATCAGCTCGCTCATTTGATGTGCCAGATCGGAAGCTGCCCTTTCAAGAGCTACCTTCTGGGCGGTTCCTGCATCATCTTCAGTGGCAGGAATGTACGTGTCGAGAATGGCAACGGTCAAGCCATCTTCAACCTTAACAGCCTTGGCAATGATGCTAGCCTGAACGGACTTTTCATGAGATTCTTCAATTTCACCTGTGAGCTCCACTTGAGAGTTCCCGACAATTACAATGTCTGCATTAAATTGTTTGCCTATGGTTTGAATTGCCATCGACTTTACGTCCATGCAACCATAAACCTTGTTAAGGGGAGTTTCTTGAATCAAATAGGTGTGATCTATCACTTCGAGTCCTCTTTTTTGAAGCTCGTTCCTCAAAATCTGATCTGTAATGGTAAGTTTTTTTACGGGATCGATAAAAGACCACCAGCAGGTAAAAAAGCTTTGTTCCAGTTTTTGTTGAGCAACCATAAGAAGAATGCGAGGTAGCTTTACTTGGGGGGTGAGAAACTGTGAAGTAACCAGGTCATCTTCCAGTTTTTTGAATGCTATGGTCGATTGGATGGTGATGTGATAACGATCACCAAGGGTACTATCATAAAGGACCCTGTAGTTTTCGATATAATAAGCAGGCCGATTGAATACCGCCTCCTTTAGGAAAAAGAACTGTTCTTCAAGAAGATCAAATGTCATCAGCATTCCCACCGCTTGAATAAGTGCCTTTTTCTGCGCATCTATGACCGCCTCGTTTTGCGCACGGATAATATTGCCTTCTTCAAGGTTTCCTATGCCCGTTGTTATGATAGAATCAGATGGCCATATATCCTGCGAAAAGGCTTCATGGAGCAGGAAGAAGGGAACAATAAGAACTGAAACAACAAGTACTGCAAGTAGCTTTTTCACTCTCTATCACCTCAAAAAGTAATTCAATTGCTTTTCGAACCTACTGTAGATTTAGTATCAATCAACCAGTATCCAGGGTCAAGTCAATTTAAAGATCCCCAAGTTTAATCAACACCATCATTTAAAGTATGGCTTAAGGGAATCAACCAGGGCCCTATGCACCTCTGCCTCTATAACAACCCCTGTCTTTAGATACCGTTTAGTGATTATTCTACCGTTCCTTAGAATCTTGCCGGTGGTTTCCCATGCAGAAAAAGGAATTTTTAGTTTGACTCTCCGCATAGAGGTTGAGGTAAAGTCACTTATCATACTAAGAAGGTTGTCTATCCCTTCGCCGGTTAAAGCTGAGATGGCAACCCCATTTTCCAGTTTTTTCACCCAAGCACTGATCATTTTTTTATGTGGAACACTGTCTATTTTGTTTAATACATGGAATATTTTCTTCGGAGGCATCCCGATTTCCTCAAGAACCCTATTGACGGAATTAATCTGGGATTCAAAATGAGGGCTGCTCGTATCGATTAGGTGAAGGAGCAAATCTGATTCTTTTACCTCTTCGAAGGTTGCTTTAAATGCAGCAATTAACTGATGGGGAAGTTTATTGATAAAGCCAACTGTATCGGAGATGAAGATCTCCTGATTATTGGGTAGTTTTATCTTTCCGATTTTAGGATCCAGGGTACTAAACAACCGATTTTCTACCAGTGCCCCCTTATGAGACAAGTGGTTTAAAAGAGTGGATTTGCCAGCGTTGGTATAGCCGATGAGAGCTATGGTAAGGGGTGAAAGAGACCTTCTCCCCTTACGATGTAGTTCTCTTACCTTCCTTACTTTTTCTATTTCTCTTTTTAATCTGGTTATCCGCTCTTTTATTTTCCTCCTGTCCACCTCCAGCTGGGTTTCTCCCGGTCCCCTGGTTCCTATCCCGCCACCTAATCTCGATAAAACCATGCCCTTTCCCTTAAGCCGGGGGAGGGTGTAATTAAGCTGGGCAAGCTCTACCTGAATCTTCCCCTCTTTTGATTTTGCCCTTTGTGCAAAAATGTCCAGGATGAGACCGGTTCGATCTATCGTTTTAGTGTTGAAGATTTTCTCCAGATTTCCTTGCTGGGTAGGGGTAAGTTCATCGTCAAAGATTACCAGATCGATGCCTTTAAAGTTGACAAGATCTCGTACCTCGTCCACTTTACCTTTGCCGATAAAAAGTGATGCATCTATCTTTTTTAATTCTTGAACAATGGTTCCTTTAACACGGGCACCAGCGGTCTCAGTCAAACGGGACAGCTCCTCCAGAGAAACTTCAACCTCCCAATCCCTTCTGTTTCCGTTGCGTGTCCCTATCAAAAAGGCTGTTTCTTTGTTTTTGAGGTTCTTCATAACCATTTGATTTCAGACTATTTTCCGCAGGGGCCGCGGAGCACTAAAAACATAGTTTTTCTCCGCGTACTCTGCCTGCCCCGTTAAACTTTAATAAATGAAATGCTTGTCATGTATAAAGTAGCTTGTTCAGTTGGAGTAGTGCGTATTTCACAATGGAGAAGCTATTTATACGGGGCGATCTCCGCGGTGAATAATTACAATCATAGAACAATGACTTAAATTTTCAAGAACTTTTTGACTTCTTCACTAATTACAGGTAATTGCTGGGGAAGGGTGAACCATCTTATCTCTGAATCTTTTCTGAACCAGGTCAATTGCCTTTTTGCATACCTTTTAGTGTTTCGTTTAATCAGACTAACCGCTTCATCAAGACTTAAATCTCCCTGAAGATGTTCCAGGACCTGCTTATACCCTAAGCTCTGAAAAGGTCTAATGGTGGGTGAGTATTCCCTTTCAAGTAATTGCCTTACTTCATCTACCAACCCATCTTTGATCATGTTATCTACCCTCTTTTCAATCCGATCGTAGATCTCCCCTCGTTCTCTCATTAAGCCTATTTTGAGCAGGTTAAAGTTAGAGTGCTTAAACTGGTGTTCTTTTTGATGCTGGGAGATGGGCTTTCCTGTGAGGTGAAATACCTCGAGGGCACGTATAATCCTGAAGGTATCATTGGGATGTATGGTGGAGGCAGCTTCAGTGTCTACCTTTTCTAGTTCCCGATAGAGATACCATTTTCCTTGAGTTTTCTCATGTTCCTTTAATTCCTTCCTCAACTTCAAATTAGCCCTGGGGGCAGGGAAGAGTCCTTTAGTTAAGGCCCTGATGTAGAAACCGGTTCCTCCTACTACTAGTGCCACTGTGTCCTTTTGAGCTAGAGAATTGATACAATTTTTTGCCACCTCTTTGTATTGGGCAGCACTGAATTCCTCATCGGGGTCTTTGATGTCAATTAAGTAGTGGGTAACAAGACTCCTTTCTTTTAGTGTGGGTTTGGCTGAACCGATATCCATCCCGCGATATATCTGCATGGAATCAGCATTAATAATCTCCAGGCCAAACTTTTGGGCCAGCTCTATGGCAAGCTTTGATTTTCCAACGGCTGTTGGTCCCAGAATAACGACAAGGGGTATTTTCCCCTCAGATTCTACTTTTAATGAAGGCATATGTTTCTTACTGATAGAGGGTGGTACACGGGTTGTGTATCAGGATGCACGATAAATGATATAGCAGGAGATAAGAGCCGGTGTCAAGAAGCTAGCGTGGACATGCCTGGCAAATAACAACCGACAGCTGGCAGAAAGGAGCTTTAGTCCGGTTTTTCTAAAATTACCGCTTCTCCAACTTCAAGACCATATTTCCTGGCAGCATTTCCTCTGTTTACCGCAAGCTCTAAAAATCCACCGCCTGATATGAGAATCACGCCTTCTCCTTCTGGCACCTCTCCGTAAGTAGCGGCCCATTTAATCATTAACTTTTTATTTTTGAAATGTACTTGTAGTCTTGTACCTCGTTTTATACCGAACTCTTCGAACAACTTACCAGGAATGTTTAGAATGACGTTACCATAACGGTCAGCAGCAGTCACCTCACCTTCTATCCGATTGCCCCTTCTCTTCGCTGGTTTGGAGGATAATAGAGAGTAAGCTTTTATCTCAGGTCCCACCTCTTCGACCGGCCAACCAGCGGCCAGGTGAGCTGCCACCGGGGCAAAAATATCCCTGCCGTGGAAGGTTTTCGAGACTCCTTTCTGGCGCAACCATTTGGGATTTTTAATCTGGTAAATTTTTCGCACCCCCACTTCCCGGAATACTAAGCTGAATATGCCATTATCAGGTCCAACGAAATATTTTCCGTCTAGTGTCAATAGCACCATAGGTCTTCTCTTGGTGCCAGTAACCGGGTCGACTACCGCTACGAAGATTGTGCCAGGTGGGAATTCTTTTGCTGTGTGGTAAAGAGTGCGCGACCCTTCTTGAAGGTTGTATGGAGTAATCTGGTGAGTAATGTCAACCACTGTTACCTCTGGGCAAATGGAGTAAATGATTCCTTTCATAGCTCCCACGTAGAAGTCCTTACTGCCAAGGTCTGTCAAAAGCGCAATTATTTTTTTTGAAGCGAGCACTTCTTTTTCTACGGGAGTGTGTTTTGGAAAGGGAAGGGAACAGGCTACGGTGAACAGAAAAGAGAAGACGAGTATAAGAAGGATTGAAATTCGAGTGAATGATTTCATTTTAAATGTCTACCAGCCGGATAGGTTGTATTATTTGTTTTGAAACCCCCGTCTTCGCACGGGGTCGCAAAAGGAAACTATCAGCCCTTTCGTGCCTCCCTTGTTTCAGGGGTGGTCGTAAGGGTTATTCCCCTTCAAATTCTACCAGGGTGAAGACCTTATGGTTTTTCAATTTTTCTTTTCCCTTGAGGTCAGGAAGATCCACAATAAAGGCGCACTCTACCACCTTGCCCCCCGCTTTCTCAATCATTTCGCATGCCGCTTTCATAGTACCACCTGTGGCCAAAAGGTCATCAATCATCAGTACGCGGTCCCCTTTTTCGATAGCGTCTTTGTGCATCTCAATTGCATCTTTCCCGTACTCCAGTTCATACTCCACACGGTAGGTTTCAGCGGGGAGTTTTCCAGGTTTGCGGATGGGCACGAAACCCTTTCCTAGTAAATAAGCGATGGTCCCCGCTATGATAAAACCCCTTGATTCGATGCCGGCTACCAGATCAATGGGCATCCTTTGATAACGTTTTACCAGGGCATCGATAGTCTCTTTGAGTCCACCCTCATCTTTAAGCAGGGTGGTGATATCACGAAACATAATCCCTTTTTTGGGAAAGTGTGGTATGGTACGAATTCTTTCTTTAATACTTTCCATAGTATTCTCCTTTTTGCCGAAATTAAACCAACAAATATCCTGCAATAAAAGTGATGCTTAGGAGATACACCATCCAGTGGACCTCTCTTCCTTTGCCGCAGAATAAGGGATAGCTTACAAATCCGATGGCCAGACCTATGGGATAGTTGGCCAGAAGTGCCATGAGCAGGGTAGCCACCGCAGCCGAGAGACAGGTGGCTACCATCACCGTGTTGAAATCCATCTTGGCTCCCTGAGCAAGGATAGCAGGATTCACGAAAATGATGTAGGCCATAGTCATGAAAGTGGCAACAGTGGCAATGATTTCAGTGCGAATGGTCGAACCTGACTCTTTGATTTTAAACAATCTATCCAGCATATTTCTTAGTCCTTTCAAAGATTGTTAAAAGGGGCTGATTCTTTATAGCGAGAATGTAGATTTACAGTCAAGAAAAAACTCTTAAAAGCTGTGTATTAAAAAACCCACTTAACATATGGCTTATTTGTATATAATTAAAGGTGAAAAGGCGGGTTT
>JAZFSJ010000484.1:0-3431 GCA_036446115.1 Thermodesulfobacteriota bacterium
CCTTTTCTCTTGGAGAGCTTACTGCATAAAACCATTCTTCATGATTCTTGGGTTCGTTGTGGCAAAGAACAGTGCAACCTTTGGTGGCAAACTTATCTATCCGGTTTATTTCCCAGACCACCCCTAACCTGTCTTCGTTAGCCTTTATCTTGCTCCATTTGCCACCGGTAAATTTCCATGCGTTCTTATCCATACTCTTGTTATAGTCATGCCAGGTAAAGAGGATGAACATTTCATCCTTTGTGTAGACAGATCTTACCTTCAGTGGAATTATATTGCCTTCAACCGTTCCTGCCCCGGTAACGACAATCTTAGCTTTCTCTGCCTCCTTCCACTGAGGACTACTTGCATCTGTAGGTGCAGATTTTACCTTTTTTGAAATTACCATCAGATCACCTTTGTCCGGTTTGGTAGCCGCCAACGACCCACTGTAAACTGTCAAGGCAGCAACGGCCAAAATAGCAACAAGAATCACGAATACCTTTTTCATTTTTTCCTCCTTTATTTTTGGTTATTTAACATCAGTTAACATCCCGTTATTAATTACTGTACGCTTCAAACACCTTCATGACATTTCAATTTTTTTAAGATTTGACCCCTATCACCGTCAGCACAATAATTGCTACTACGGCAAGGAACCCCATCGCCATTGCAATCGGTCTTTTAGATGGTCTTATTTCAGGGTTCTTATCGAAAAGAGGCAGGAGTAGAAGAGCAATAATGCCGCCTGAAGGTATGATGGCAGTGGCGATTATCTCAAATTTTCCTGGAAAATATTTTAAAAGCTGATAAAGGGACATGAAATACCATTCGGGCTTAGGTATGAATAGGTTGTCTGTGGGGTCAGCAGGGTCTCCAAGTCCTACGGGAAAAACTATCGCTAAGATAATTGCCACAAAAATAAAGACGCACATCATCACCACAATTTCTTTGAATAGAAAGGAAGGATAGAAAGTTTCTTCTGTAAGTTCCAAATGACCACTTTCAGATTGTTTGTCCATAACCTTTTCTCTTTTTTATTTACAGCGGCGTTGAGATACCTTGTTTACGTATCATGGCAAAATGTCCAATTAGTAAGACCAAGGTTGCTATTGGTAGGAATACTACGTGAAGGGTATAAAATCTTGTTAATGTGAGTGCCCCCAGTTCTGTGCCGCCACGTGTTATCCTTAAGACATAATCACCTACAACGGGAATTGTCCCCATAACACTGGTGCCAACCTTTGTAGCCCAATATGCTTTCTGATCCCAGGGCAAAAGATATCCTGTAAAACCAAAGCCCATGACCATACACAAGAGCAATACACCCGTCATCCAATTGATTTCTCGAGGTTTTTTGTAGGCACCGTAGATATATACCCGTATCATGTGCAGAGCTATTGTGACGATCATCAGATTCGCAGCCCAGTGATGGACGCCTCTTATTATGTACCCCATGGAAACTTCATAGGTCATAAAATCTACTGCGTCGTAGGCTTGAGTTGGGGTGGGGACATAATAAAGCGTCATAAAATAGCCTGTGATGGTGAGCATCAAGAACAAAAAGAATGTTATACCGCCAAAGCAGTAACTTAGATTGAGTCCTTTGGGAATGGGTTTGTCCAGAATGTCTTTCTTAATATATTCATGCATTTCCACCCGTTCATCTATCCAGTTATATATATGCTTAAACACTTTCACTGTCGTCACCTCCGTAGGGTACGGTCTCCGTAGCTAAAAATATTTTTCCATCCTCAATCTTTGTTTCATGTCTTTTTAATGGAGCCGGAGGAGGACCGCTTATCACTCTGCCTTCTTCGTCATATCTGCCGTCGTGGCAGGGGCACTTAAATATTCTTTGATTTTCATCCCAGGTAACAATGCACCCTAAGTGGGTACAACCAGCAGAAATCGCAATCACTTCACCTTCTTTGGTTCTCTGAACGTATGCAAGTGTCCTTGCTCTGTTTATTAACCAGCCATCTTTTGTTTCGTATTCCAAAACAACCCTGGTAAAGTCCGGGTTTTCATCTGAGACATCCTCGAGTTCAATCTCAATCCATTTCGATTTCTCTTTTCTGAATGACGGCCCGATTGCAAATCGGGCAAGGGCAACGCTGCTTACAGTAACAATACTACCGGTGATGGCAAATATCCCAACCTCAAGAAATTTCCTGCGATCTAGTTCAGATTTTTTACCCATCAAGGTCTCCTCTGGTCAGGCGTGCTCTTGCTGATTTTCATCGCCGATGCACCCTTTGCCAGTAGCTGACTGGCATCTAACAGCGTCGAACTGACTTGCCATATTCTCGCTGAAGCGTTGGTCAGTCCGCCTTCCAACCGCGCAATATAATACGTAAGGTAACTAGAAAGAGAACGAGGAGAACAACACATCCCCCCAAGAGAAGTGTTCTGACGGACTGCACTTTTCTAGCCGCTTCTTTATCCATTAGGAAAACGGCTCTATTCATTTCCTCGAGCAAGTTAACATTGATCTTCTTAATATGTTCGAGTGAAGGTTGATCCTTTGCCTCCACAATTTTTGTTGCATTTTCTCGAAATACCTTCCATGTTGATTCAACTTTCTGAAGTTGGTCGACTACCTCTTTGCTCACAGGTCTTGGAAGCTCTGCAAACTTTGTCTGGGCTAAATCCAGAGGCGCTCTTCCTCCATGATACAAGCTATTCAAAGTATCGTCGAAGACGTTAATAGTATTAACAACGTTTTCAGAAGACATATGACCTTCAGAGAAAAGAAGTATTTCTTTTGTCATTTTCTGACTCAGCATTCGCTGTCTTCCCGCCAAGTTGATAACAAGGCTATCGTGCTCTTGTTTTACCTGCATGTAGAGCACAATACCAACAAGAAAGATGGCAACTATAAATTGCATGAAAAATGCTAAATAGAGTCTTGTCGGGGCTTCCATGGTGGTATTCTCCTTCAAGCGTATATTACATTTGGGCAAGATGCTCCATGAGACTTGATTTACCGTCCTCCATAATTCTCACTGTACTCTTAACGCATGCAAGCGTCTTTTCTCTATGTGTCAACTAATTGCAGTTATCTCAATTATTGATGGGGGTGTACTCGAAAGGATTATCGCCGCTTTGACGTGAGTTGCGTGAGTGTAATACGCCAGCGACATCAAAAATTATCCCCAATTCTTCGGGAGGTTACAATCATGACTCTTCAGATGGAGAATTCAGCCAGCCCGGATATTTCATGAATTGCTGTCGCGAGACCACGAAGATGGGTGTGCCACCGGGCAACCGCATGGTGTTGGTTCCGAGGCGTACCTGAACGGTACGTCGCAGGGGCCGACACCCGAGGACGCCAGGAAGGACGGCCATATCCGTGGTCGCAGCAAGTGATTCATGAAATATCCGGGCCAAATCTTCCTTCTTCGTCCGTGTATAAAGGCTGACACTGACCTCCTAATATACAATAGCAA
>JAZFSJ010000485.1:0-4075 GCA_036446115.1 Thermodesulfobacteriota bacterium
TGTAACCCTCTCCTATGTTTCCCTTTCCTGTAATCATTGTGAGGACCCTGCCTGTGTAAAAGCCTGCCCTGCAAATGCCATCACTAAACGGGAAGAAGACGGGATAGTAGTGGTAAACAGGGAAACATGTCTTGGGAATGATAACTGTAATATGCTTTGTAAAAAGGCATGTCCTTACAGTGCCCCCCAATTCGGAGATGAGGTAAATGCCAAGATGCAAATGTGTACCTTGTGTCTGGACAGAGCAGTTGAGCACAAAAAGCCCATCTGTGTAGAGGCCTGTCCTATGAGGGCACTGGATGCAGGTCCCTTAGAGGAACTGAAAGCGCACTATGGAAATATACAAGGAGTTGAAGGCTTCACCTATTCTAAAAAAACCAAACCTTCCATAATCTTTAAGCCACGCTATAACTCAAAGCCTTGATGTGCGAACAAGATACTGGGTATTGGATGTTTATTTTATATTTTATCCAGCATCAAGCAACCAGTATCTAGGATCGTTTTAATTAACCCAACCTACTCTTTTGGCTCAACAAACTCTATAAGAATACCGCCCGTATCCTCCGGGTTGAAATAGGCAACCTTGCTTCTTCCCATATCCAGAATGCCATCCTTAGTAACATGACCTAACCTAACACCTTTTTGCTCCATGAGCTTAACTGCCTCCTCAATATCTTTGACTGTAAAAGCAATGTGGTTTATTCCCTCAGCCGGGTTTCCTACCATTTCTTTAAAATGTTCCGATATGGGCTGGATCAACTCCAGTTCTATCCCTCCCGCCGGTACGAATGCAAATACACTTTCATTCTTGGTAACGGAAGGTGGTACAACTTTAATCTTATCGTCTGTAAGGTCGAAAAGGTACTTGAAGAGCTCAACCGATTTTTCAGCGTCCTTTACAATAATACCTATATGTCTTAGTTTGACAATCATCTCATTCATTTCCATTCGTTTTCACCTCCTTTTCTTGCTTCAGGTGCTTTTCTTATACCGAAAAAGAGTATGGCAAGCAGGAAGCACGAAAAGTGCTGATGTTTCCTTTTGCGACCCCGCGCGAAGACGGGGTTTTCAAAGCAAACAATTAATAGGGTAAATAGAGACCTTCAGGCTTATATAGTCTCTTATCTCCATCTAGTATTATTGTATATATCCTAATGCCCTAAGACTTTCCTCGGTTGCCTTATCGAACTCCGTTGGTTTTTGTGCAGAAATGGGTGATTCGTCACGTGGCAACCATTCTATCAACTTCATCCTCATTTCTTTTGCCTTTTCAGGCATTTTATCAACCAAGTTTTTCAATTCCCGAGGATCGTTTTCTATATCGTATAGTTCCTCTTGGCCTTTTGATTCTTTAGAGTACTCTTGGATATATTTATAATTATCTAGCAACAGTGTCTTCAATTCTTTTGCAAATCTCTTCCCCTTTCGAGGGATTTTGTAGTAACGCCGATAAATTTCTGCCATCACCATGCTTCTCCCCTCGAACAGATTTACTCCTTGGAGATCCTCGGGCAGAGGCAGTTCAAGGAAGCTTAAAAGTGTGGGAACGATATCCACCAGGGAAACCCTGTTTAGGTAGACTCCCTTCTGAGGATAAGAAGAGGGATATTTGATAATAAGGGGGATCTTGATGACCTCCTGGTAAAGTTCATGAAGATGACCCCAAAAATCATGTTCTCCAAAAAATTCTCCATGATCGGAGGTGATGATAATCATGGTATTATCATAGATGTTTAGTCCTTTCAACTTTTCAAATAGTTTTCTCATTTGATCATCCAAATAGGCTATTTCCCCATCATATTGAGACAATAAATGTCTTTTACGCCTTTCGGACTTCGTGATCTCAGGGTTTTCATCCTCCCTGAAAAGAAGGGAGTACTCTTCAGGAGGAAGATAAGGTCTGTGAGCATCGTAATAGTTGATGAACAGAAAAAAAGGGACTTGAGAGTACCTATCTAACCAGGAAAACACAAGTTTATTTATCTGGGAAGCCACCCTGCATCCATCAATCCCCTGTCTGGCCGCAACGTCCTCAAGGGAAATCCACCTACTCAAAACTTTAAAAAGAGTAAAGTATTCTAGATCAGTTTTCACGCTGACCAAATTATCATCATAGTATTCAAAGCCTTGCTCCAGTCCAAAAAGGCGACCACATAAAGGACCTCCAATTACCCCTGCCGTTTTATAACCATGATCAGCCAAAATCTCTGTGAGGGTATTATGGCGTTCACCTAAACTAGCAGGCCAGTTAGATTTCATAATTTCCACATCGAAATGTGCACCATGCTTATCAGGGTACATACCTGTAAAGAGCGAGGCATGGGAAGGAAGTGTCCAGGGTGATGGAGCATAAGCGTTTTTAAACACCACACTCTCTTGAGTTAATACATCCAGATAGGGAGTAGTATTTTTGTGGTACCCATAGCAGGAAAGATGGTCTGCCCTGGTGGTATCCATAGTAATCAGTACAATATTGGGTTTACCTTCTAACCGGCTATTCGGCTTAATCACCGTTTTCTTTAGGGCCGTGGGTGTGTTAATATATAGCGTTGTCCCTCCTACAGCTAGTAGGAAGATCCCTATAACTATTGCTGCTTTTAGAGATATATATTTACGTAATTTAACCGCCCTGTTGCCTGCAAAAATAAAAATGCGATAGATTATCACATAAAGAATTACACTGCTTATTAAGATACCACTGTTAGTAAGTATCCTCACCGCATCGAGGTCAAAAATATTTCCCGATAACTTCTTTTCATTAATATAGAGCCCCATTGTCATAAAAGCATAGATTACAATGGATAACGTAAGGTAAGTGGTGAGCAGTCTGGTTTTATTAACTCCCCTGGTAAGCATGATATAGACGGTAATCAGGAGAATGAGGTTGAAGATACCAATTGCCAGATTAAGGGGAGCACGGGGCAGATTGGGATAAAGAGGCAGAAACAGGTCGTGGACTAAAAGGCCTGTAAAGAGAAACATTATTAGTGCTATACAGCAAGACATAATGAGAGGGATGGTTTCAATCTTTTGCCGCCATCTTTCAGCAACCTTTAGTAAAATAACAATTGTTCCACCTAAAACAGCACCCACCGCAATTCCAATACCACAGTAAAAGAACAGGGTGAATAATATCATGAAAGACCAGGGGGATGGTCCCTTTACCCATCTTATGATTATCTCAAACCCTACAAAGATGAACCATCCATATAAACTGAAGATGGCAGCATTGAAGATAAGTTTTCCGATGGTTAAGTTTTCAATTTTCCTTTTTATCAATGATCTCCCTGCCTGTTTACAAATGCTGGTCTGCTTATATTTTCCGACGTTTGTCTTTCTTCATAAATTCCAGCACTTCATCAAAATTTGCTAGCATGCTTCTCCCTCCCAAATCCCTGCACTTAAAGGCAGCCACTGCGTTCGAGAAATCAAGACAGCGCTTAAGGTCCCAATCTTCAAAGAGAGCCCTTACAAACGCCGCATGAAAGACATCTCCTGCCCCTGTAGTGTCACGGCAGGAAATCTCATAGGCAGGGGAGTGATAAAATTCACCATCATAAAGAGCAGATGCTCCCTCCTTTCCCATAGTAACACCCGCTACGCGAGGACCCCTCCCTGTGATTTCTGCAAGGGCCTCCTTCAGGTCAGATATACCCGTAAACCTCTCCGGGAAATGTTTCTCTCCAATTAAAACATCCACTAATGCAACCAGTTCAGCTGTCTCCTCCGAGATCCTCTCTGCATCCATAACCACTACTCCCTCTTCTTCTCTTGCCCATTTAGCTGCCTGAACAGAGGCAGCGGCATCGTGACCGTCAATCAGCAGGACCTTTGCTGAACAGATGATGTCCCGCGGAACTTCCTCAGGACGGGTAATAAGATGTTTATCACGATCCCAGATGATCGTCCTTTCTCCATTACGCTGGTCGATAAGGATGAACGCAAACTGATTTCTGGCGCCCGGCACCACAACTATACCCTCTACATCTACTCCCTCATCTTCCAGGCTTTTTTTAGAGTAACGACCAAAGTCATCATCGCCCACTTTTCCCAGATACCGAGTCTTAAGCCCCAA
>JAZFSJ010000486.1:0-4447 GCA_036446115.1 Thermodesulfobacteriota bacterium
TGCAGGAAAAACACGTCCTCCCCTTTCTGTTACAACTTCCAGCCCGAGCTCCTTGAAGAAGTCCATCAGGTCCGTGTTGAAAAACCGGGAAAAAGCCTGGCGTAGAAAATTGCCGGTCCTGCCGAAGTGCTCAATAAAATCGGTTATCTCCCCGGCATTTGTGATGTTGCAGCGGCCTTTGCCCGTAATGCAGAGCTTGCGGCCGGGACGATTCATTTTTTCTAAAAGAAGCGTGTCAGCTCCGCTTTCAGCGGCCTGCCCGGCAGCCATAATCCCTGCTGCCCCGGCGCCGACTATAATTACTTTCCGTCCACTCATAAAACAACTGTTGTTTTAATTGAAAATTTGCCTATCACTGTGCATTGTACCACTTTTCAGCAGTCAGGCGCCCCTTTTTTTCGGTTCTTCGAAGAAGGGCTGGTCTGTGCTCCAGGGTTCAAGGGGTCTACGTTTGACGATTAGCTATTTAGAAGAGGTCATATTGGGATCGGACCAAGCTTACTGGAGGATAGAGGGAGTCCTTATTCGCCCATTTCCTTATCGCGATTAGGCCAGCATGCGGTGGGCACGACGCAGCTTTAAAACGATGGTAAGGCCGTAGGGGCAAGACGTTTCACATTCACCGCACCGGGTGCAACCGAGGAATGTTGCGGCTGGTGGCAAATCGTGATAACTGTTCACGGCGTAGCGGGTTTTGCCGTATCTCTCATAATACATCACATAGCGCATGATGTCAGGAACGGCAATCCCTTTGGGGCATATGCGAAGACACGTGCCGCACATACGGCAATAATCCCCCCCTGTGGCCCTGACATACCGTGCAAGACCCTGCTCCTCTGCCGCGGCAAGGTCCTTGCCGGTGACGGATAAATTCTCCTCCAGGATTTCAAAAGTCGTCATTTCCGAAATGACGGTTGAAACGGCGTCATTTCGCAGCACCCACTTCAGTTTTGCCTGTGGAAGACTTACGCCTTCGGTCTTAAGGCCCGCCAGATTTTGCCTGTCCCCTCCGGCCATGGATTTCATAGCCACGACGCCCACGTCCTTTTCACGGGCGAGGCTGATGACCTGCGCGATGCCGGACCCGGCGAGGTAGTCGTCATAAACCTTACCCTTCTCAAATCCCGTGCCTGAATAAGCGTTGTAACCCACGGTGATCATGTCGTATGAGCCGCTATTGATGGCGGGCGTGAGCACCCGCACAGGGTCCTTGTGACAGGATACGCCGGTGAACCGTATTTTGCCGTCCCGTTTCAGCTGGTCAAACGCCCCCAGGACTTCACTGCTTGCCAAAACGGCAGGGTCTGCGGCGCCGTGGACGAGCAGTATGTCAACATAATCGGTCTGCAGCCTTTTCAGGCTCCCCTCAGCCTCCTCAATCAGGGCCTCTTTGGTCTTTCGCCGAAAGAAAGAGGTGACATTGCGGCCCGGATGAAATTTTGTGCCGACGTAAAATGTATCGCGCCGGCCTTTGATTATTTTGGCGATGGAACGTTCGCTATTTCCGAAGGAGTAGAAGGACGAGGTATCGACATAGTTGACGCCCATTTCGACCGCTTTTCTGAAAACCGACTCGGTTGGCACCGGGCTGCCTCCCAGGCTAATCTCCGAGATCATTAATCCGGTTCTACCCAGGCGGCGGTAATGCATACCCCCTATTTGAATCTTTTCGAGTGCGGCCGTGCTCTTTTCTTCGGGTGTGTCGCAGCCGGTCAAAAGCAGATGGGCGCCCAGCACCCCCAGGGCAGAGGTCTTGATAAATTCCCTCCGGTTCATCCCTGACGGGAGCACAACCCCAGCCCGGTTACCATTTTGCCCATCGGGTTCTTTGATAGAATTCTCTTTAGGGTTTTTTACAACACCATCTTCTTGATTTCGATAGGGTATGCCCATAATGTTTTTATAATCCCTGCCGGTTTCTGAATGGTTGCAGTTAAAAAGAACGTAGTTCCATTTAAAGTTGGAATAGTGATGCTAATTATCGGTATCCCGAAATCCACACACAGAGTAATTCAATAATTGTTTGCGGACTATGTCAATATAAAATATCAAATCCTTAAAAAAATGTTTCAATAATCATTTGCGGATTGTAGAAAAAGGGAGACATTCGTGCAGAGATTGCATGGTGTCAAACGGGATTGGACCAAGCTCACTAGAGGATAGAGGAAGCTCTTATTCGCAATGAGAGTAAAGATATATGCTCAGGTTTTTGCAGTAACTCTTACGCAAAAAGAGAATGCGCCAGTTTCATCCTCTCTGCTATTGTGATGCTATTGGCACATTTGCAGGTGGGAGAAGTACAGTTCATACAGGAAAGTCCACTTTTTCTCTTGCTCAATTTCAGGTAGGTCCTGCGTCCCTTTGCAAAATCTCTATGGCCCTCGCAATACATAAGTGCCCTGTTAATGGTAGGGATGTTGATGCGGTTACCACAGGTTTTAAGGCACTTACCACACATAATACAATATTTGTGCTTTATGGCATTATGATAGGCATAAAGAGTCTTTCTGTCGTTCCACCCCATCTTTTTCCCTACTACCTCCACATTTTCCACAATCTGTTCTATATTCCTCATCCCCGGCACAGCACAGTCCACAAAATCCTGATTCAATACCCACTTCAAGGCTGCCTGATGGGGGCTTAGAGAGCTTAATGGGCTGCCTTTTGCCACCTCGTATCCCCCCGCCTGGGTTTTCATGGCAATAATACCCACACCCTTTTTCCGGGCTTTCCTTAGTGCCTCAATTTCTTCCGGTGGACTTTGGAAGTCGAGCCATGTAAGTAGAACATCATATATATTGGGTTTTGATACGTGCTCCGCCACATCCGCATATATTCCTGCTTCATGGTGGGATATTCCCACAAAACGGGCTTTTCCCTCTCTTTTCAACTTCTCAAGATAAGATAATAAGGCTTCATTTACTATCCAATCCATATGCATAACGCCGACAAAAAGGACATCCACATAGTCCGTCTGAAGCTGCTTCAGACTCCCCTCCATTCTTAAATTGAGTGCCTTGTGTTCAAGCACGCGGAATTTTTTCGATGGTTTATTTTCTGGTTCGAAGGCGCGGATCTTTGTGGAAATGAAAATCTTTTCTCTGCCATAGTCCTTAGCTACTTGGCCGAGCATTCTTTCACTGTTGCCGCCTGCATAGCTAGGGGCAGTATCAAAAAAGTTTATTCCCAAGTCGATGGCACTCAATAAAACTGCTGGATCTCTCAGATGAGTCGTCCCAAAACTTACTGCCGATACCTTGAGTCCGGTTTTGCCCAGGGAACGATACTCCATATGTGGCTCTTTATTCTTCTTTGGCTTAGGTTTCTTTTCTTTTCCAAAGGCGGGCTTTGCACCGGACTGGTTGAGCAGCACACTGGCGCCGGCTAACTTGAGACTACACTCTGTGATAAAATCACGACGATTCATCTCTTTTTTTGTCATAGTCATACCTCCGAAACCTGTGGTTTTGCATTATATCGCATAAGGAAGAACCACCTGTCAAGAAAGATAGGACAGTTTAAGGTCATGCCCAGGACAGCCATATTCTCTCGTTTCAACATCTCACAGAAAAAAGTTGAGACGAGGCCGTTTAACTTTTTTGAGGAGGTTCGTTAGTTATGGTCTAAAACGGGGTCGGAGCAAGCTAAATTTAAACATGGGGAATAAGTCCCCATTGGGGATATTTACCCCATAGGTAAAAGTGGGCTAGGGTGTGAAGTGACTAAGGTGAGCTAAAGTTATAAAGATAAATAAATTTTTTATTCGACACATAAGAAATTTTACAATTACTGGCAATAAATGTAAAAAGCAGTATTTATAAGATTAACCGTTTTTTATACTTTAGCCACTTTCAAAATGTAGTCTCTTTAGTTACCTGGTATTTTTGGGGATATTTTACCCAATTTTTTATCTACCTATCATCCCCAAATTCCCCCTTTGCTACCTTTTTTATTCCTTCCATCAGTTTGATTTCATTTGCTTTTATTTAAACACCCTCTTTTTATATATATCCATATAGCCGTTGGTATGTTTTTTGTATATAGTGGTAGATTGTGGGAGATTATAAATTATGGAAAGAGAAAAGAGGATACTCATAGTTGAGCCGGACCCGCAAGTGGGGAAAAAGCTCTATCAAATCTTTCAAAAAGAAAGGTTTGTGGTAAACGTGATCGAACGGGCATCTGAGGCCATAAGGAAAATTCAGGAGGAGCATATTTCAGTTTTAGTTCTGGATGTGGAGACAAAAGATATGGCCTGGAATGAAGTCGTTCCCATAGTTAAAGGGCTTGATTCACACCTACCCATTATTATGACTTCTGCCCAAAATACACCGGAGCTGGAAGCGAACATCCTTCGCCAAAAGGCCTTTTACTACCATGTGAAATCTTTTGGGACTGATGATTTAGTACTGGCAGTGAGAAATGCTGTCGAGAAACACGCAACCCA
>JAZFSJ010000487.1:0-2399 GCA_036446115.1 Thermodesulfobacteriota bacterium
ACCTTTTAAAACATGCTATTCGCATGTGTCCTTCACTTCAGATAAAAACCTTATTTACTATCCTTATTGACAGCAATCATGGAAGCATTAGGCTTCTGGAGAAATATGGTTTCGAAAAATGGGGACATATGCCACGAGTAGCAGAGTTTGATGGGATCGAAGTCGGACACCTATATTATGGATTGCGAATTGAAAAGAAAAGGGGGCAGGCCTAGGTTTGATCTTGCGTATGATAAAGGATTGATTGTAAAATCCATCTATTAAAAAACCTGACTTTCAATCTACCCGACCCTTCGACTCGCTACTTTCACTCTTTAAATGGGGTCAAATCATTAGTTTATACCGGGGGAGTAAAAAATTAGATGAACAATAAAATCACATCTGATCAAAACGTCACAAAAAGACTCTGGGGATACCGCTGGACCATATTATTTGTTATCTGGCTGCTGTATATCATTAATTATTTTGACCGCATCAGCGTGCTTATCTTTCTGCCATACATCCAGAAGGACCTTAATTTAAGCCCGGTGGAAGTCGGCTGGCTGGGATCGATCTTCTTCTTCGGTTATGCGGTTGCCCAGTTCTCATCAGGCTTCCTTTCGGATAAAATCGGCCCCAAGAAAACCATGAACATTGCTATCTGGGTTTTCACCACTGTAACCTTTCTGACCGGCTTTGTAAGGTCCTTCTGGCAGTTTATCATCCTTCGTATCAGCCTTGCCCTTGGAGAGGGGCACCATTATGTGCCGGCCGTGCGCACAATTGCCAACTGGTTTCCCCGGGACGAAAAGGGGCAGGCCAACGGATATTTTACCACTACCTGGGCCTTTGGACCCGCCGTCATCCCCATTGTCGTCACATGGCTCTCCGCGGATGTGTTCGGCGGTGCATGGCGTCCCGTTTTTTTCGTACTGGCAATACCCGGTCTTCTTGGCATTTATATTCTGCACAAATTCATGGCTGACTCTCCCGGCCAGATGCTGCAAAAGGGGAAGATGACGAAGGAGGAGTATGACCTGATAACCTCTTCTGTCGGAGAGGGCGCGGAAGTCCACGGGAAAAAGTACTCTACTAAGATCTTTTCCACGGATATTCAGTACTACCTTTTCACCCTGAACTTTTTCATTCTGCTCATGATTTACTGGGGCATGACCACCTGGATCAGCACTTTCCTGGTGAAACAGCACAGTATGGACATAAAAACCATGGGCTTTTTCGCTGCCATTCCCTACATCATTGCAGGCTTTTCCATGTGGCTGGGCGGTTTTATTGCGGACAAGGTGTTCCAGGGGAGGATGAAGGTTGTTACCATCATCGGCTTCCTTGGCTGCATTCCCGCACTTTATTTTATCGGCCAGGTGCCCAGGGGTCAAACAGGCCTCTTACTTTTGTGCCTGGCGCT
This sequence comes from Thermodesulfobacteriota bacterium, assembly GCA_036446115.1. Taxonomy (GTDB): domain Bacteria; phylum Desulfobacterota; class WTBG01; order WTBG01; family WTBG01; genus JAZFSJ01. Next base: position 1,403 of record JAZFSJ010000487.1, read on the forward strand.
TGGCGGCTTTTTCGTCAACTTCCCCTGGGGAGTCATGCAGGCCTTCCCCTCAATGAGGTATCCCAAGGAAGTGGTGGGCCGGGCAATGGGCATTACCAACGGCGTCGGTCAGTTCGGCTCATTTATTTCGCCCCTGATTTCCGGGTACCTGGTTGTCACCCTGCCGGATTCATCATATAATTTCGGCAATGTCTTTCTCTTCTGGTCCGTGCTGTCGCTTTTTGCGGTGTTTTCCACTTTTTTCCTGAAAGAATCTCAGGTTGATTGTTCAAAGTATGAGATTAGAAGTCAGTAGTCAGAAAAGGGGTACATTAGTTCTAAAACAACTTGACAAAAAGAAGAAAAATAACAAAAACCCCAACCCTGAATTAACAAAATCTTAAGGAGTAGCCAGCATGAAAAAGGAAGAAATTGAAAGTCTGCTTAAACAGGAACTTAAGATACAAAAAGATATTATTGCTCTTAAGCCGCTTAAAGAGATCCCGAAAAACATACCACCCTATGATGGATGCGCTACCCCTGGTCTGTGTACCCAAATAGGAGAAATTTTAAACGACGGCTCTGTCTTTTATATTAAACGCGAACACAATGGCTGTTATGAGGGTTTGATTGCCACGGGCGTGTGTGCGGTTGACCGAGAGGAGTACCTCGCTGAAGTTAAAACCTTTATGGAAATGAGTCCCTATCATACAGACCTTGATACAGCAATGCACTACTATGATGCCCACGTTAAGACTATACCCCCTCCAGAAACTGAAAACGCATGTCTTCTTGCAGGCCCACTGAGTAAAATTGATGATCCTGACCTGCTACTCATATTCTGTACCCCAATCCAAGCTGAAGTTCTTATAAGAGCACAGTCCTACTTGGGCAGTATGGTGCATGGCTTTGGCGGAAACGGTGGATGTATTTTTAATATTCGCTACAGCTTTGTTACCCGTGCGCCCAGTTTCTCTACCAGTGATGTTGCATGGAGAATGTTCATCGGAATGAACGG
>JAZFSJ010000488.1:0-22368 GCA_036446115.1 Thermodesulfobacteriota bacterium
GCTAAGGGGTAATAACATATTAATCAAAATTGATAAGGCCATGAAGTAATAAGGCTGTTCTATAATCCCACATGTTGTGGTTACGATTTCCCCACTAAAAGTTGATACTACTACCATAAGGGTTGCCCGCAAGAATGAAAAAAAATATCTCACACTTCGTTATGTAGTTAAAACTCGTTTTATTCCTGCAGCCTCCCTCTAATAATCGCAACCAGCCTTTCAATATAATGGCATGGTCCAACCTCCGTTCCCATTTAATTTCTAAACTTGTATCGGTTGTGCTCAGGCGGTTTTAGAGTTTTTGAATTTATAGTTTGACAGATAATTCATCAAGGAGGGGTTCAAGATCTCTGTTTCTAAGCTCTTTGGCAAGAAAGCCTTTATCAATTTTATCTCCCGATATTTCGATCATGGCCTCAATATCCTGCAAGTGTTTTTTTGCCCCTCCTTCACGGTAGAACATGAGCTTTCTTATGATAACATATTCAGGCGGAGCCAATTTAATTGATAAATTCTCATCAATAGTTATATTTCGAATATTTTGAAATGCCCATGCATGGAGTGCATCCCCTGTAAAAGGATAACAATCCGCCTTTAACCCACTCTTATGGTGGATGAGGTTGAAGTGGGCGCGCTGGTCTCTCCCGATCTCAATTTGGACAACTTCAAGCGGAGGGCAATAGAATTGTTCCAAAGGGAATGCCCTGCAAAAATTATCAATATCAGATGGTCGAAGATGAATTACAATATCAATATCATGGGTAAGTCGCGGCTGCCCGTAAAATATAGCGGCAATTGCGCCGGTAACCATGTATTCGACGTTCAGCTTTTCAATTGGCTGAATAAAAATTCTGTAAAAATCATGTTCGGGCATATAGAAATATCTCGCGAACCTTTTTCTCTATTTGCTCATCAGTCCATGACGAATGTTCAGCTTTCAAAGCCGCCTTTTTTAAGCTCCACGCAAAAGCCCGAAGCCCCAAAAGCTGTCTATATTTTTCAGCATAAGGCATGCGTTTATAAATTGCCAACTGGGTGCTCTTCGCCTCTTGTTCGTGATCCATGAGACCTTGTAAGATTTTGTTTATGATTAATTAATATAAATTAACCATGGGCATATGTCAATAATCAGATCATCATTTGCGTTGATTCCCCTTTAACCCATAACAGCGCCGGCCGGGTAGTCTATGCACCGGAAACACCTTAGATGTCAAAAGGGGAAAAGGGATCAGGCCTACGCTTGACGATTAATAGAATCTGGTGAGCCAAGATTAATGAAGGCCTAAACTACTTCCCTATGCAGAACCGGCTAAAGACCTGATCTAGTATCTCATCGGAAGAGGTCTGGCCCGTAATTTCACCCAGCGAGTGCAAGGCGGCCTGAAGATCAGAGGCGGTAAATTCGGGAGGGACTTTCTTTTGTAAGCTTTCTTTGGCGCCCCTTGTATGCGCAAGGGTCTTTTCTAAGGCGAGCTTATGTCTTAGGTTGGAGATAAGCGGGTAAGAAGGGGAGGATGTTGCATGGCTCACACACAAAGAGAAGACCACCTCTTTTAGCTCTTCAATTCCTGTTTTGTAAAGGGCCGAGATTAGAACTACGGGGCTTGCAGGAAGTAAGCCCTTCACCTCGCCAAGCGAAACCTTCCTTGGAAGATCCGTCTTATTGCATGCCACCACCACCTTTTTCCCGTTTAATGTTTTAAAAATCTTCTCATCCTCTTTATCCAGATTGAGGCTGCCGTCTATTACCAGGAGGGCCAAATCGGCCTGATCCAGCTTATCCCTGGTTATCCTTACCCCCTCTTTTTCAATGCTGTCTTTAGGGTCTCTTAGGCCTGCGGTGTCGATAATCCTTAAGGGGATACCCTTAAAGTTAATAACCTCCTCGATGAAGTCTCTGGTGGTGCCGGGCTCCGGGGTGACAATGGTCCTCTCTTCCCCCAAAAGGGCATTAAAAAGACTGGACTTGCCTACGTTGGGCTTACCCGCGATAATGGCTGAGACCCCTTCTCGGTAAAGCCGCCCTTCTTTATATGTGTTCAGAAGCTTCTCAATCTTTGGGATGAGGTGATCTGTGTGGGCTAAAAGCTGAGACAGAGATGAACCCTCGAAGTCCTCTTCGGGAAAATCTATGGACACCTCAAGCGTCGAGAGCAGTTCAACTAACCCCTCTTTTAAGGAGTTAATTTCTTGAGAAAGGGTTCCTTTTAGCTGACCGGTGGCGAGGGTGAGGCTTAGGGCAGTCTTTGATTCAATGAGGTCAGCTACCGCCTCTGCCTGGGCTAAATCGATACGGCCATTTAAAAATGCCCTTTTAGTAAATTCTCCGGGCTCTGCCAGTCGCGCTCCCGCCCCTACCGCCAAGGCTAAGATTTCTTGCAGCACCAGATAGCCGCTGTGGCAGTTTATTTCCACCACATCCTCTCTGGTGTAACTGCGCGGCTTGGCCATGAACGACAGGAGGACCTCGTCGAGCGCATTCCCTTTGCGAGGATCAAAAATCTCTCCACAGCAAAGGTGGTGGCTCTTAAAAAGTGGGGGGGTACCATAAGGACGGAAAATCTGGGTGGCTATGGCGAGGGCCTTTGGCCCACTGATTTTAATAATGCCGATACCCCCCATACCGACAGGGGTGGCAATGGCGGCTATGGTATCATCGCTAATGCCCATATTTCCCATGCTCCCCAAGGGGCGTTAACTTTTTTGGGGGAAGATGACAACCTTTCGGAATATACCCTCACCATTGCTTTTGGTAGTGAATTCAGCATCATCCTGGAGCGCGAGGTGGATGATTCTGCGCTCAAACGGGTTAAGGGGGCTGGTGCTTACGGGGGCACCCCTGTTTTTAGCCTTTTCGCTTAGTCGTTTTGCGAGATCGATCAGCGTTTCCCTTCTCCTCTGCCGATACCCCTCGGCATCAACCACAATCCGTTTCATATGCCTGGGTGATCGGTGGACAATTTTGTTGACCAGATATTGAAAGGCGTCCAAAGTCTGCCCCTTTCTTCCTATCAGAATGCCGCTGCCGTCGCCGCTGATATTAAGTGTAATGCACTCATCGTCTTCGCTCGACGCCACCTGGGCGTCAGCCCCGAACCTCTGTAAAATGTTTTCTAAAATCTCTTTCGCCTTCACGGCATCATCTTGAGCCACATCCTCTTTGATCGCCGCCTTAATTCGTGCCTTTTTACCGCCCATGATGCCAAACATTCTGCTTGAGCCGTCAGAGATCACCTCGATTTCTAGCTGGTCTTGGGGTTTTCCCAGTTGTTCGCACGCTTGGCGGATTGCCTCCTCTACGGTTTTTGCTTCCACTTCGATGGTTGACATAGTAAACCTCCCGATTACTAAGAATGTTTATTGACATAGTATTGTTGGCCGATAGATAACACATTGCTCACCAGCCAGTAAAAAACCAGACCCAAGGGAAAGTTTAAGAACATAAAAGTGAACACGATGGGCATAAGAAGCATCATCTTTGCCTGGGTAGGATCACCGGCAGTGGGCGTCATCTTTTGCTGGACGAACATGGAGGCCCCCATGACCAAGGGAGAGATGTAGGTAGGGTCTTTAGTAGCAAGGTCATTTATCCAAAAGGAGATGAAGGGGGCATGGCGGAGCTCGATGGAACTAAGCAATACCCGGTACAGGGCAATGAAAACGGGAAATTGTATGAGCAGGGGCAGGCAGCCCCCAAGGGGGTTGACCTTATGGGTTTTGTAAAGCTCCATGGTGCGGCGGTTTAATTCGTCTTTGTTATTCTTATACTTTTCTTTTAGCTCTGCCAGCTTGGGTTGAAGCGCTTGCATCCCTTTTTGCATCTCTTTCATGGACTTTTGGCCCTTGTGGGTGAGCGGCCAGAAGACGACTTTTATAAGAACAGAAAGAAAGATAATGGCAAGCCCGTAGTTGGGAATAAACTTATAGAACAACTTTAAGATGAACAACATGGGCTTGGCGACGGGATCCCAGAAACCAAAACTCAAAACCCTCCCCAACTCTCCTTTTCCCTTCTCAAGGTCTCCCATGTCTTTGGGGCCCAGGTAGAGGGCAAAGGGAAAGGTTTGTTGAGTGTTGGGGGGAATACTTATCGAGGGAGACGCCAGCTTAAGACCCACCACACCATTGATTCCTCGATAGGTTTTTATTGTAAGATTTTGGGAGTTGCCGGGGATTAAAGCAGAGATAAAGTACTTGTCCTCAAAGCCTGCCCATTTGATCTCTCCGGAGAAGGCCTCCTTTTCTTGGATGTCCGTTAACTCCTTCCTGTTTACTTCGTCTGATATGAGATAGAGAAGCTTTGGTATGTCGCCTCCCATCCCGCCAAAAAGCCCTCCCTTCTTTTTCTTACCGGGCTGTTCTGCGGCCGTGGTCCACTCGACAACGGGGCTTCCCTCAAGGGGCTTATTAGAATTGTTTGCTATGGTGAAGTTATAATCGATGAAGTAGTTGTCATTCGAAAAGACAAAGGTTTTAGTAAATAAAACCCCCTCTTTAGAGGTCCAGGAGAAGGTTATTTCTCCCCGGGGTTTGTCGTTGTAGAGCTCTAGGGAGCCGGTGTCGGCGGAAAATGACGCTTCAGCAAAATACCCCGTTTCTGGCCCTTCAAACGTGGAGTGAAGCGGATAATTGCCCGCACCCTGAACGCTCACTAAGTCTTTAGGCTCAAATTCATGCTGGGGCTGATGGTTGCCATAGAGGAGGGTGAAGGGGAAGACGAAACAGACCCCCGGCAGGGGAAGTTTGTCTTGATAGCGTAGAAGTCGTAGACTCTTTAATCGTGCACCCCTTGAAGAGAAAGTGGCGGCGTAAAGGTCTGTAGTTACCACGATCTCTTCTTCGGGAGGAAGTGGGGCACGGCTCGGCCTTTCAAGGGAAGGGGGGGGTGGTGTAGCACCCCCTTCTTTTTCCCGTTCTTTTAGGGGGTAGGCCTCTTCTGGCGGTGGCAGCTCCTTTTCTTCTTGTTGGGGAACCACCCTTTTTGCCCGCTTTGGTTTTGGTGGGGGAAAGAGGGTGTTCCAGAGCAAGATGATAGCCACCGATAATATGATTGCGATTATGAGTCTCTTTTCCATTTGAACGCATTTTTAGGGACAGGATCAAAGCCCCCGGGATGAAAAGGGTGACATTTTGAAATCCTGGCCAGGGTTAGAATCAGCCCTTTCGGAAGCCCGTGGGCCTCAAAGGCTTGCAGGGCATAGAATGAACAAGAAGGAGTAAATCGACAAGAAGAAACGGTAAAAGGCGAGAGGAATTTTTGATATAATCTAATGGCGTAGATAGCCAGCGTTTTTAACATTGAGATTAACTTTCACACATTCCATTCAAAAGGGCTTGTCGGGCCCAAGAAGGAATTCTAATTCCTCGCGTAGTCCTGAATGGTTCACCCGGCCTGCCCCCGGCTTGGCAATAAACAAAATGTCAGATGAGGGGGGTAAACATGCCTTGTGAAGCCTAAAGAATTCTCTTAAAAGGCGCTTGACCCGATTTCTCCTTGCTGCAGCACCGACCTTCCTGCTTGTAGTGATACCCAAACGCTGTTTGTTGATTTGATTGGGGAGGACGAAGATCGCAAAATGATCTGTACTCCTCCTCTCCCCTTTGCGCAGGGCCCTCTTAAATTGTTGAGGTCTAAGCAGTTTTTCTCCTTTGCCAAGGGAAAATTGTTTCATGGGCAATCAGCTTAAAACCGTTCCTAGCATCCGGAGAAAGTAAAGTTGAACAAAGCGCGCATGGTGGTTAAGCAGCAAGCTTTTTTCTTCCCTTTCTCCTCCTTCTGCTTATAATGTTTCTTCCAGCCGCTGTGCTCATCCTGGACAGGAACCCAAAGGTTCTTTTTCTCTTTACGTTGCTGGGTTGGTACGTCCTCTTCACCTTTTATCCCCTTGTAATTAATAAACTTAGCATGTAACCATAAATACAAAATTTTGTCAATTCAAAATTTATGAGTGGGCTCATTTTTAGTTGCTAAAAACACTTTTTTTATGGTAAAATTATGATTATAAGGAAGCTTTAAGGCGAATAACCCTTTAATCTATTTTTTCTAGCGAGGCGGAGAAATCCATGCAAAGAATGTATATTTTTATCATCGTAGCAGCACTTATACTTGCGGTATCCTACAGTAAACCGATAAGAAATTTTTTCACCCCTTCGGAAAAGATACAAGAGGCAACACCTCCCGGGCAAGAGCCTATTGGAGGCGATGATTCCCATGAGCAGCTAGGAATTGAACTTTACCGGGTGGCAGCCAAGCTATCTGATTTGCAGGGAAAAGAGAAGCTCCTGGGGATGGCAAAAGAGAACAGGCAGTGGTTTAATGGCGAGGATTATGCCAATCTGGATGAGCTGATTAAGACAACAAAGGAGGATTTGGGAAAAGCAGAGAAGGAATATCAAAAGGCAAGAGAATCCTATGCCAAAAGAACTGCCCAGAAAATGCTGGAGGAATTTTCAAAGAAACAATAACTACCCTTCTCTGAAGGCAAGAAAAAGACAATAGGTTCTTACCTGTCCCTGTCCCTGTCCCCGTCCTCTTCCACAATTTCTAGCGTTGGCTTTTTTCCCAGCTTCGCTGCCGCAGCCCTTAGAATAGTCCTAAGTGCCTCAGCGTTCCTGCCCTTTTTCCCGATGATGAGCCCAAAGTCTTCCTTATCAACCCTAAGCTTGATAATAGAGGTTCTATCACCTTCTGTCTCGGTGACTATAACTTCTTCCGGTTTGTCTACAATCGCTTTAGCCAGGTATTTCACCAATTCTTTCATCTCATTCCTCCAAGCAGTTCACATTTAACCCCCAAAAACTATCTACCCACCTGAGTAGCTAGAATAGCAGACAGAGCTTAGAACAAAGGCCTTGCTAAATCAGCACATCAACCGCCTTGCCTCGATCACCCTTTTCCCCATCTTTCTCCCTTTCCTTCTTTTGCTGCTTCTTTGGCGCCCGTTCCCTTCTTCTTTTATCGGGGGACTCTATCTGGGCCCTGAAGGGGGAAAAAGGAGGAACAATCTTATTTGTGGAATCAGGAGCATCCGGCACAGCTACCCTCCCTTATAGTTTGTTTTGACACCTGGACCTATAGATACAAAAAATGGGGAGCAACGCTAAAACAAGACTTTTCCAAAAAGCCCAATAAGATTCCACGATTATATATTATATTAAATATGCTACAATTTTTATTTTCCCATGTCAATAGAAAAGAATGCTATAGTAAGTGGGATAAGAGAGAGGAGGGGGGGGCGTAAGGTATGGCTAATAAGAAAATCCTCTTTTAGGGGCATCTTGTTTTGGGTGGTTGGGCAAGAAATGTTTTAGGGGGAAGATTCTTTTTGTTTTTTGTCGAGTGGTCCCTTTGCCGGTTTTGCTTCTTTTTTTCTTCGAGTTTCCGTCTTTGCTTCTTCCTGGGCGACTAATTCGATAATTGATAGAGGGGCATTGTCCCCTTTTCTCCTACCGGTCTTGATGATTCTGCTATACCCGCCCCTTCTTTCTCTAAAGCGGGGTGCTATATCGTCAAACAATTTCTGCACAGTTTTTTTATTGTTAATAACTTTTAGGGCTTGACGTCGGGCGTGTAGATCTCCCCTTTTTCCCCAGGCAATCATCTTATCGGCCACCTTTCGTAATTCCTTAGCCTTGGCATCGGTGGTTTCGATTTTTTCGAACTCAAAGAGGGAGGTGACCATGTTTCTCAAGAGCGCCTTTCTATGGCTTGAGGTTCTCCCAAGCTTCCTTCCTTCTTTCTGGTGCCTCATAGTTTTGTTCCCCTTAGCTTACTTCTTTTTTGCTTTTTTCTTTTTTTCTGCTTCTTTTTCCTTTTCCATGGCAGGAAGGAAGTTCTCAAGCTTCATGCCCAGGCTTAGCCCCATTTCATTTAATATTTCTTTTATTTCGTTAAGTGATTTTCTGCCGAAGTTTTTGGTCTTTAGCATCCCGGCTTCCGTCTTTTGGACTAATTCCCAGATATGTTTGATGTTTGTATTTTTCAAACAATTGGAAGAACGAACAGAGAGCTCTAGCTCCTCAATGCTTCGATAGAGGTTTTCGTTGAACTTGGCTTTCTCCTCAACCACCTCGGGTCCCATGGCGATAGGCCCCTCTTCGAAATTAATGAAAATAGTTAATTGATCCTGGAAAATGCGGGATGCATAGGCGACAGCATCGTCTGGCCGCATACTTCCATCGGTCCAGACGGCTAAGGATAATTTGTCATAATCTGTGATTTGGCCCACACGGGCATGGGTTACGTTATAGCTTACCTTTTCGACGGGAGAAAAAACAGCATCGATAGGGATGGTCCCTACCGGTTGATTTTCTTCTTTATTCCTCTCGGCAGGTGCATATCCCTTGCCCCGCTTGACTACCATTTCCATGTCAAGCTCAGCATCTTTTGACAGGGTAGCGATATGCAGGTCGGTGTTCAGAATTTCGACGTTATTGCTAGTAATAATATCCCCAGCCCTTACTATCCCCGCTTCCTTTCTTTTTATTTTGATTGTCTCGGGACCCTCCGAAAAAAGTTTCAACCTAACCTCTTTTAGGGTCAAGACGATGTTCGTAACATCTTCTTTCACACCAGGAATGGTTGAGAATTCATGCAGTATGCCGTTGATTCTTACTGAGGTGATGGCGGCGCCTTGAATCGAGGACAGCAAGATTCTGCGCAGTGAATTTCCTATGGTAATGCCGAATCCCCGCTCAAGGGGTTCTGCAGAAAACTTACCATAAGAGTCGGTTAGTGTTTCTACTTCGGGTTCTAACCTTTTTGGTTTGATTAAGCTTTGCCAGTTTCTATGCATGGTGATGCCCCTTAAAAAACGAGTTAAAGACAGATTAAATTTGTCTACTTAAAAGCTCAACAATCAATTGATCTTGAATGGGCATGGTAATTTCTTCTCTTGTGGGGAGGTCGGCCAATTTTCCTTTGAAGTGGTTCTTGTCTAACTCTAACCAGCGCGGAGTGCCTCGCCTTTCAACGGATTCAATGGCCTCCGTGATTCGAGCAACCTTCCGACTCTTTTCTTTTAATTCAACGGTGTCTCCTGGCTTGAGCAAGCAGGAAGGGATGTTTGTCGGTTTGCCGTTGACCAGGAAGTGCCTGTGGCCTACCAGCTGCCGCGCTTCGTTGCGAGTGCTGGCAAAGCCTAACCGAAAAACCACATTATCCAATCTTCTTTCAAGCAAAACCAAGAAATTCTCCCCCGTTATTCCTCTTTGCCGGGAGGCCTTCCGAAAACTTTTCCGACACTGCTTTTCCAGGATACCATAAATTCTTTTAACTTTCTGCTTCTCTCTCAATTGATTGCCGTAGTCAGAAAATTTGCTGCGTGTGCGACCATGCTGGCCAGGAGCGTAGTTCCTCCTTTCAACTGCACATTTATCTGTGTAGCAACGCTCTCCCTTAAGAAAGAGCTTTATGCCTTCTCTGCGACAGTGCCGACACACAGGACCTCGATACCTTGCCAATTCGTCCTCCTTATGCTGATTTTTGAAAAGGGGATTTGTTTACACCCTTCTCCTTTTAGATTGCCTGCATCCATTGTGTGGGATTGGTGTAACGTCGCGGATCAATTTTATGCTAAGTCCCATCGATTGAAGAGAACGCAACGCGGCCTCTCTTCCCGATCCAGGCCCTTTGATGTACACTTCGATATTCTTAAGACCATGTGCCATAGCCTTTTTAGCCGCATCCTCTGCCGCCTGTTGTGCAGCATAAGGAGTGCTTTTTCTAGACCCCTTAAACCCCTTGACTCCTGCGCTAGACCAGGAAACCACATTGCCACTCATGTCGGTAATAGTAATAATAGTGTTGTTAAAGGTGGATTGGATGTGGGCAATGCCGCTTTGAATGTTTTTTTTCTCTTTCTTTTTTTTTAAAAACTTTTTCTTTCCCTCGGCCATTTCTTCTCCTAATAGCTACGGTTTATGAAGTCTTAACCTTTCTTCCTACCAGTTTTCGTCTGGGCCCCTTTCTTGTCCTCGCATTGGTGTGGGTTCTCTGGCCCCTGGCCGGCAGAGACTTCCTGTGGCGAAGGCCCCTATAAGAACTCAAATCCCTCAACCGCTTGATGTTCATGGATACTTCTCTTCGCAGATCACCCTCAACCTTATAAGTGCTGTCAATAACCTCCCTTATTCGAGCGACCTCTTGCTCATCCAGCTGATCGGACTTCCTGTAAGGGTCAATCTCCAGCTGGTGTAGGATTTTTTTTGAGCTTGACCTTCCAATGCCAAAAATGTAGGTTAATGCAACATCAATATTTTTATTTTTCGGCAGATCAACGCCTGCAATACGTGCCATTATTAAACCCCTCTTTTTTATTTACTATCCTTGTCGTTGCTTGTGCTTTGGCCTTTCACAAATAACTCGCACAACCCCTTTGCGCTTAATGATTTTGCACTTGCTACATATCTTTTTTACAGAAGACCTGACCTTCAAAACCCCTCCTCTTGCCTTAGTGAATGGCGGAGCTAGTGTTTACATTACTTCTTTTCGCGATGTACGATCCTCCCCCGATTTAGATCGTAAGGAGAAAACAGCATGGTAACCCTGTCTCCAGGAAGGATTTTGATAAAGTACATTCGCATCTTACCGGATATATGGGCAAGCACCTTATGCCCGTTGTCAAGCTCTACCCGGAACATGGCATTGGGCAATGATTCAAAAACGGTACCCTCAATCTCTATCGGTTCTTCCTTAGCCATTTTTCATGCAATGCCGTGATGAGTTGTAATTAGGCGTTAATAGTAGTGGTAATCCTCTCTTGTATATCCTCTATGCTTCCAAGCCCATCAATTACGCGTAAAATGTCCTTATTGTGGTAAAAGGTAATAAGTGGGGCAGTTTGAGTTTGGTACACCTTAAGCCTATTTCTGATGGTTTCTTCTCTGTCATCATCCCTCTGGTAAAGCGCTCCCTGACAGGTGTCGCAGACACCCTCCTTCTTAGGGGGATTAAAGGCCATGTGGTAGCCCTCTCCGCATTGCCTGCAGATTCTTCTTCCGATAAGCCTTTTTATAAGCTCTTCATCATCAACCTCTATGCTGAACACGTGTTCAAGCGCTAAATCCAGATTGGACAAGGTAGTATCCAATGCCTCTGCCTGAGCCGTAGTGCGTGGGAATCCATCTAGAATAAAGCCGTCCCTACAGTCTGCGTGTCGCAAGCGTTCCTCGATGATTTTTATCACCAAAGAGTCCGGGACCAACAGGCCTTGATCCATGTAGGATTTTGCCTCAAGACCTAAAGAGGAGCTCTTTTTAACCGCCTCCCTCAAGATGTCGCCGGTAGATATCTGAGGAATAGTATAAGTGCCCATCAGGATCTTTGCCTGAGTTCCCTTCCCACAACCGGGTGGACCAAGGAGAATCGTCTTCACGGCAACTGTTTTCCCTTCGAGATGTTTTGGTTTACACTGGCTTAAACTTTAACGACGCCCCTTTATCGGCCCCTTTTTTAGGAATCCTTCATAGTGACGGGTTAGCATGTGAGATTCCATCTGAGACACCGTGTCTAGGGCAACACCCACCACGATCAACAAAGCGGTACCCCCAAAGTAAAAGGGCACATTAAGTTTATACATGAGCACGGAGGGCAAAACGCATACAGCAGATAGATAAAGTGCGCCACCCAAAGTGAGTCGGGTAAGCACCCTGTCAATGTAATCAGAAGTCCTTTTTCCGGGCCTGATGCCGGGGATATAGCCACCATATTTCTTCATGTTGTCAGCCACATCAACCGGATTGAAAATTACCGCGGTGTAAAAGTAGCAAAAGAAGATAATGAGAACCACGTAGATGAGATTGTATAAAAAAGTAGCTGGCCCCAAACTATTCAGCAGGGCATTAATAAAAGGATAAGCCTCTTTGATGTTCTGGGGCATGAAATTGGTAATAGTTAAGGGGAACATCAGCATGGAAGAGGCAAAGATGGGAGGTATTACCCCGGACATATTAATTTTCAGAGGAAGGTGAGTGCTCTGACCCCCATACATCTTCCTGCCTATGACCCTCTTCGCATACTGGACCGGAATGCGCCGCTGTCCCTGTTCGAAGAAGATGATAACCCCCACCACCAGAACCATAAAGGCGAAAATGAACAAGACGAAAAGCGGAGTCATTTCACCGGTTCTGTAAAGGCGAATGGTATTGCCAAAGGCCGAAGGAACACCGGCAATAATGCCGGCACAGATGATAAGTGAGATTCCATTTCCTATTCCTCGTTCGGTTATCTGTTCACCCAGCCACATGATAAAGGCCGTTCCCGCAGTGAGTGTGATAATGGTCATTAATCTAAAATACCAACCAGGATTTAACACTATGTCTTCACCACCAGGAGAAGCCATCTTTTCAAGTGCGACACTTATGCCAAAGCCCTGAATGATGCTTATGACGACCGTTCCATAACGGGCGTACTGGGTAATTTTTTTACGCCCGGCCTCTCCTTCTTTGCTGAGCTTCTCCAGATAAGGGATTACAACCGTTAGGAGCTGAAGGATAATAGTGGCACTGATGTAAGGCATAATACCCAGGGCAAATACCGACACTCGTTGAAAGGCCCCCCCTGAAAACATATCAAAAAGACCGAAAAGGGTTCCCTTTGCCTGTTCAAAAAATGAGGCAAGTGCTTGGGCATCTATGCCTGGAGTAGGGACGTGAACACCAATACGAAAGACCGCCAACAGTAAAAAGGTAATGATGATACGTTTTCTCAGTTCCGGAATTTTAGGTATGTTCTGAAAACCGCCGATCATAGCTTAAATAATCTCCACCTTTCCGCCTGCCGCCTCGATCTTTTCCTTTGCAGCTTTGCTTAAAGAGTGAATCTTTAAGGTAAGGGGATAGCTGATTTTGCCTTCGCCCAGCACCTTTATCCTTGCGGAGGACTTTTTGGCCAAGCCAGAATGGACTAATGCCTCCATGTCAATCACGCTGTCTTTTTCAAATCGCGCCAGGTCTCTTATATTAATAGTGGCAACCCTTTTTTTAAAGATATTGTAAAAACCTACTTTGGGCAGTCTGCGCTTTAAGGGCATCTGCCCACCCTCATAACCTGGAGGAACGCCTCCACCAGACCTGGAGTTTGCGCCCTTGTGCCCGCGACATGAAGTCTTGCCGTGTCCAGAACCGGGCCCCCGGCCTATCCGTTTCCTCCTTTTTATAGCCCCCTTAGGAGGTTTTAATTGATTAATTTTCATTTTATTCAAGCAAGTTAAATGTTTGTCGCTAGAGAGTGCCCCACCGGAGCACTTTGTGCCTATTCAACAACACTTACCAGATGGGATACTTGATTTATCATCCCTCTCACCTGGGGGGTATCTTTTAAGACCACGGTCTTGTGGAGCCTGTTTAACCCCAGGGTCTTAAGGGTCAGTCTGTGTTTTTTGGGTCGACCAATTCCGCTTTTTTTGAGGGTAACCTTCAACTCTTTGTTCATAATAATACCAAGTTTTACTTTTTAACCCAAGAAAAGAGCGTTTTATGTACTTCCTTCAGCGGTGCCAAGTTTTTTATGAGTATCCTCTATCCTCTTGAGCTGCTCAAATGCGTCGAATGTTGCCTTGATTGTATTATGGGGATTATTTGACCCCAAACATTTTGTCAGAATGTTTTTAATGCCGGCAGATTCAATAACCGCCTTAATCGCTCCACCGGCGATGACTCCCGTTCCCTCAGAGGCAGGCTTTAAAAATACCTTGCTGGCCCCAAAGCGGCCGATTACTTCACAAGAGATGGTTCCATTCACGATAGAAGCCTGGATTAAACTTCTTTTGGCCTGCTCTACGCCCTTTCGTATTGCCTCGGGAACCTCTTTAGCCTTTCCCAGGCCGTGTCCAACCCGGCCGTTTCCATCGCCCACTACCACAATAGCGCTAAAACTGAATCTGCGACCGCCTTTAACCACTTTGGCAACCCTGTTGATATTAACAACCCTGTCTGTCATCTCTAGTTCATTACCGTTTGCTGTAGTCAACCACTCACCTCCTTGAGGAAATAAAACACCATTAAAACTTTAGACCGCCTTCTCGGGCAGATTGGGCCAGGGCCTTAATCCTCCCATGGTATAAAAATCCGTTACGATCGAACACCACCCGGTCTATCTTCTTCTCTAAACATTTCTTGGCGATGAGCCCTCCCACTTTTTTTGCAGCCTCCACGTTGCCAGTGTATTTGGAGGCCCCCTTGAGCTCTGGGCTCAAGGTGGAAGCACACACAGAGGTGTGACCGGAGGTATCATCTATGATCTGGACATAGATGTGCTTATTGCTTTTGTATACATTGAGCCTGGGGAGATCATGGCCACCCGTAACCTTTTTCCGTACCCTTCTCTTTCGCCTACACCAGGCGTCCTTTTTTGTCAATTTAGGAGACATTTTTATTCCTTAGTCGTATGCCTAAAAAGTCGCTTATTTGATTCCCTTTTTACCTATCTTTCTCTTAATCGTTTCGTTAGTGTATTTGATTCCCTTGCCTTTGTAAGGCTCTGGTTTTTTAAAGCCTCTGATGATGGCCGCACTCTCTCCCACCAGCTGTTTATCTGCGCCCTCAAGGGTTATTTTTGTCTGCTTGTCGACCCTCGCCGTAATGCCCTCTGGAAGCTCAAAACGAATAGGATGAGAGTATCCCAGGTTAAGGTGAAGGCTCTTGCCCTTAAGCTCAGCACGATACCCAATACCTGCCAATTCCAGGTGCATCTCGAAGCCTTTGCTTACCCCGGCAATCATGTTAGCAATCAGGCTTCTGTTTAAGCCATGTAGGGCCGCAGACTTTTTATGCGTAGCGTTCACAGAGACAACCACCTTGTTTTCTACTAGGGACACATCAATCCCCGGTGGTACCTGGCGGGTTAAACATCCCTTGGGACCCTCTATCTTTACTGAAGAAACGGCTATAGTAACCTTTACCCCATCGGGGACAGGAATGGGTGTTCTTCCAACCCGGGACATCCTCTACTCCTTAAATAAAAAGATTAGAACGCGTTGTGCTCTATATAATCGGTGACACACGTTACCAGACAAAACAAAGAACCTCACCGCCCACATTGAGACTGCGAGCCTCTTTATCGGTTACGACCCCATTTGAAGTCGATATAATGGCCAAGCCAAAACCGCTCATTACCGAGGGAATGGTGCCTTTGCGGGCATAGACCCTTAACCCGGGCCTGCTTGCCCTTTTAAGGCCGGTGAGGATAGGCTTATTGTGTTCGTCGTAGCGGAGAGATACCTGCAGGGTTTTTTTGTTATGATCGTTTAGCACCGTAAAATCTTTTATATACCCCTCTCTCTTTAGTAACTTTATTACGCTTACTTTCAAGCGAGAAGAAGGAATGTCAACCCTCTCAAATTTCGCCTTGTTGGCATTTCTAATTCTCGTCAGCATATCGGCAATAGGATCAGTGAGCATGATGAAACTCCCAAGGGGGTTTAACTACCAAGAAGATTTGATGATGCCAGGAATATCGCCGTTTAAGGCCAGCTTCCTGAAGCAGATACGACACATGTTGAATTTCCTATAATAAGCCCTGGGTCTCCCGCAAAGGGGACATCGATTATAGTCCCTTACAGGAAATTTCTTCGGGCGTTTTGCTTTTGCTATTAAAGACTTTTTTGCCACTCTTCTACCTCAAGCTTTAGTTAGCTGTTAAGTATTTAGTAGAAAGCCTAATCTTTAAAGGGCATGCCGAGCAGCCCCAAAAGGGACTTCCCCTCTTCATCCGTTTTTGCGGAAGTGACAATCGTTATATTTAACCCCTTTATTTTATCAATCTTGTCGTAGTCAATTTCCGGAAAGATGATCTGCTCCTTAATGCCCAGCGAGTAATTTCCCCTCCCATCAAAGGATCTGCCAGAGATTCCCCGAAAATCTCTCACCCTAGGCAGTGCAATGTTCACCAGCCGGTCAAAAAACCCGTACATTCTCTCTTTTCTCAGGGTAACGAAACACCCAATGGGCATTCCCTTGCGGAGTTTGAAATTGGCAATAGACTTTTTAGCCTTGGAAGGTACTGGCTTCTGGCCCGTGATTACCATGAGCTCATTGGCAGCAGAATCTAAAACCTTGATGTTTTGAATGGCCTCCCCCAATCCCATATTGACTACTACTTTTTGCAGTCTGGGAACCTGCATCCGATTCTTATAATTAAATTCCTTCATTAACTTGGGGACCAATTCCTTTTGGTAACGTTCTTTCAGTCGATCCATAGGGGTTCCTTAAAGAAAAATCCTTACTAATTAAAGATCGAGGAGCTCACCACACTTTTTGCAATACCGAGCCTTCTTCCCATCCTCCAGTGCTTTTTGTCCTACCCTTACGGGTGAATTGCATTTGTTGCAGACGACCATCACGTTTGAAATGTGGATAGGGGCCTCTTTTTCAAGAATCCCCCCCTGCCTGGCTTGCCCGCTTGGCCGGGTATGCCTTTTGACAAAATTGACCTTTTCAATAATGACACACCCTTTTTTAGGCATCACAGTTAGTATTTTTCCTGTTTTCCCCTTTTCTTTTCCTGCGATGACCTTTACCTGGTCATTCTTTTTAATGCGAAGCTTCGCTGGCATAGCCAAATCCTTTTTTTGGTAACGTGCGTGCGGGCTAGAGCACTTCCGGGGCCAAGGAGATAATTTTCATAAATTTTTTAGCCCTCAGCTCTCTTGCAACCGGCCCAAAGATACGGGTACCAATAGGTTCATTCTGCGGGTTAATTAACACCGCTGAGTTGTCTCCAAAACGGATATAAGAACCATCTGTCCTTCTTATTTCTTTAGCGGTGCGTACCACCACCGCCTTCATTACAGACCCCTTTTTAACCTTGGAGTTAGGGATGGCTTCTCTTATAGAAACTACGATGATATCTCCCACCGCAGCGTATCTTCTTTTTGTTCCGCCTAAGACTTTGATGCAAAAAAGCTTTTTAGCACCAGAGTTATCTGCGGCGTCTAAAACAGTTTGTTCTTGAATCATGGCATTAAAAACAGGAGATTGTGATGGTACCGCAGGGGATTAGATGCGCTCATCTACAATCTCTCTAACCCTCCACTTTTTATATTTACTTAGGGGACGAGATTCTACAATCAGAACTTTGTTCCCGATTTTGCACTGATTCTTTTCATCATGGGCTTTATATCTGGCCCTTCTTTTTATCAGCTTTTTATACACAGGATGCTTTACCAGGCGGCTACTTTCCACCACCACTGTTTTGTCCATCCTATCACTTACAACCACACCCTCTATCGTTTTTTTTATTCTTTTTATGCTCATGGCTTAAAACCCGAATGTAGGGCAACAAGACATGGGTTGCCTCATTGCCTCTGTTTTTCTTTTATAAGCGTTTTTATCCTGGCCAAATCTTTTTTCACCTGAGGAACCCGCATCTTGTTTTCCAATTGTGCAGTAGCCAATTGGAATTTTAAATTGAACAACTCTTCCGAGAGATCTAGCTCTCGTTGTTGTAGCTCCTCGACGGTGAGCTCTCTTAGGTCACTCGCTTTCATATACCTAGTCCCTGGAGAGGAATTTAGTGGCAAGGGGGAGTTTGTGGGCTGCCAACCTAAGCGCTTCCCGTGCAACCCCTTCGGGGACCCCCTCCATCTCATAGAGAATTCTTCCGGGCCTGACTACTGCAACCCATTCCGCAGGGTCGCCTTTGCCTTTGCCCATCCGGGTTTCAGCTGGTTTGCTGGTTATGGGCTTGTCCGGGAATATTCTGATCCAGACCTTTCCCACCCGCTTCATGTGACGAGTGATCACTATTCGTGCCGCCTCAATTTGCCTGGATGTCAACCAACCGCACGCTTCGGCCTGAAGTGCATAATCACCGAAGGAAAGGTGACATCCCTTGCCGGCAACTCCCTTTCTTCTTCCTCTCTGCTGCTTTCGGTGCTTTACCTTTTTGGGGGTTAGCATTTGTGCAAAACCTCTTTTTGGTTACTCCGTTGATGAGGGGGGCTCTCTGTTGACCCACACCTTAATGCCAATGAGTCCATAGGTGGTCTTAGCCTCAGCAACGCCATAATCGATATGGGCACGGAGGGTGTGGAGTGGAACCCCCCCTTCTCGATACCATTCTCTCCTGGCTATTTCGGCACCACCAAGCCTTCCCGCACAGGAAATTTTTATGCCCAGGGCACCCATCCTGAGAGCCGTTGAGACACTTTTCTTAATAGCTCTTCTGAAGGCGACCCTTCTTTCCAGTTGCAAAGCAATGTTTTCCGCGACCAGCTGTGCATCCACTTCTGGCTTTTTTACTTCATGGATGTTGATATGGATTTCCTTGTCGGTTATGGTTTGCAATTCATTTTTTAACTGATCTATCTCAGCCCCTTTCCTTCCGATCACCATCCCAGGGCGAGAGGTAAAAATGTTTATTTTTATTTTCTTGGTTGCACGCTCGATTTCTACTTTGGAAAATCCAGCCTGAGTCAGTTTTTTCTTAAGGTACTTCCTGATAGTCAAATCTTCCTGCAGCAGCTTTCCAAACCCCTTTTCAGCATACCATCTGGAAGACCAAGTCTTATTTATTCCTAAGCGGAAACCGATTGGATGAACCTTTTGTCCCACTATCTTCCTCCTTGGTCATAAGAAAAACTAGCAGGCTAGCTTTCCTCAACTATGATTTTTATGTGGCTAGACCTCTTTAGGATACTTGTTCCTCTCCCCATTGCCCTGGCGCGGAACCGTTTCATGGTTGGTCCCTCGTCGACCAAAATGCTTTTTACTATAAGGGTATCGACATCTACGCCTTTCTTCTGCCCCGCATTAGCAACGGCAGATTTTAATACCTTTGAGATTAAGGGTGCGGAGGCCTTAGGGGTAAAGGAGAGAAGGTTCAACGC
Source organism: Thermodesulfobacteriota bacterium (assembly GCA_036446115.1). Taxonomy (GTDB): domain Bacteria; phylum Desulfobacterota; class WTBG01; order WTBG01; family WTBG01; genus JAZFSJ01. Next base: position 18,828 of record JAZFSJ010000488.1, read on the forward strand.
GTCCTCCACTTTTTTACCCCGTATCAGGTCTGCTACCAACCTAATCTTTTGGGGAGACATTCTAATGTATTTTGCAACAGCAACCGTTTCCATGATCTATAGTAGGGCCTTAGGATTTCTTCTTTTCCTTTTCAGATCCCTTCCCTTTGATTTTTTTCCTATCGCCGGAATGGCTGTGAAATGTTCGAGTGGGTGAAAACTCACCCAGCTTATGACCTACCATGTCTTCCGTAACGAATACGGGGATGAATTTTTTTCCGTTGTGAACCGCAAAGGTAAGACCAATCATATCTGGCAGAATGGTTGATCTGCGAGACCAGGTTTTGATTACCTTTTGACTGGTGGTTTCTTTAGCTACTAATACCTTTTTCAAAAGACTTTCTTGAATATAGGGTCCTTTTTTTACAGAGCGGGGCATATATGTTTTTCCTTCTTGGGTTAACTGTAATTACTCACACTGTGGATTTATAGCAATTAATTGCAAAATGCGGTTAACCTGAGGGTTACCGCCTACCCTTGCCACCCTTTCTTACAATGTACTTATTACTAGGCTTATTCTTATCTCTGGTTTTAAAGCCCTTGGTGGGAACTCCCCAGGGAGTGACAGGATGTCGACCGCCAGATGATTTCCCCTCCCCTCCCCCTAAGGGATGGTCGACTGGATTCATTGCGACACCCCTCACCTTAGGTTTTTTTCCCAACCACCTGGTCTTCCCCGCTTTGCCAAGAGATATGTTTTCGTGATCGGGATTAGAAACTTGACCGATAGTAGCACAACACGTAAGGAGCACCATACGAACCTCGTTGGAGGGGAGTTTTATCTGGGCATACTTACCTTCTTTTGCCACCAGTTGTCCATATGCCCCTGCACTCCTTATCATTTGTGCCCCTTTCTTGGGCTTGAGTTCCACGTTGTGGATTATGGTTCCGACAGGTATGTTCTTAAGGGGCAGCGCATTGCCAGGATTTATGTCTATTTGCGCGCCTGAAAGGACCGTATCGCCCGGACTCAATTGCTGGGGCGCCAAGATATATCTCTTTTCACCATCCCTGTAATGTAACAGGGCGATGTAGGCCGCACGATTTGGATCGTATTCGATACTGGCTACCTTTGCCGGGATATTATGTTTATCCCGCTTGAAGTCTATGAGACGATATCTCCTTTTGTGTCCTCCTCCTCTATGCCTGCTGGTAATACGACCCATAGAATTTCTCCCCCCGCTTTTTGCCAGGGGTCTAAGCAGGCTCTTCTCCGGCTTTGCCCGGGTCAACTCCTCGAAGGTCGGACCAACCTGAAACCTTCTTCCCGCAGATGTTGGTTTATAAGCTTTAACGCCCATGTGACGGTTGCCTTAAAGATACTATAGTGAAGAGGGGACGACAGTCATTAAACCCCCTCGAAGAAATCTATCCGCTCGCCTTCTTTCAAGGTAACGATAGCCTTTTTCCAATTTGGCTTCTTTCCTTGGGTTCTCCCCAGCCTTTTTGTCTTGCCTCGCATGTGGAGAGTGTGTACTTTAACCACGTTCACTTTAAAGAGTTTTTCAATAGCCTTTTTGATCTCTATCTTGTTAGCCTTTTTATCAACTTCAAAGACAACCTGGCTTAGTTCTTCCTTAAGTAAGTTGCTTTTCTCAGTGACGAGGGGTCTCTTTAAGACGGCGTAGAAATCTTTCATGCTGATAAACTCTTTGTTATCTTTTCCAAACAGAGTTGGGTGATGATAAGAGAATCGTATTTTAGAATATCATATACGTTAAGCCCTTCGGGCCTTAATACTTTGATGCCGAGCACGTTTCGTGCGGATTTCTCTAAATTGATATTGGCATCATCTATGATGAGCGCATCGTCTATAGCAAGATTACCTAATATGGTTACGAAGGACTTGGTTTTAATCTCATTAAGATTAAAATTATCCAGAATGAAGAGTTTGTTCTCTTTAAGCTTGGCACTCAGGGCAGACCGCAGGGCTGCCTTCTTCGCTTTTTTATTTACTCTGTATGAATAGTTTCTGGGGTGAGGACCAAAAACAACACCACCCCCTGTCCAAAGAGGAGATCTAATTGTCCCCGCCCTTGCCCGGCCGGTGCCTTTTTGTCGCCAGGGTTTCGTTCCGCCGCCTCGAACGTGCGATCTATTTTTAGTAGAAGCCGTTCCCCTTCTTCTACTGGCGAGTTGCATCTTCACCACTTCATAAAGGAGGTGAGGGTTAACCTCACCACTGAAGGTCTTTTTGTCCAGCTCAACCTGGGATACTTTTTCTTTGTTGGTGTTGTAAATTTCCACCTTACCTACTTCCCTTGCTTCTTTGCTGACTGGTTAGCCGGCGCTTTTTTTGAAGGGTTAATGATGACCAGGCCGTTTTTCCCACCAGGCACAGAGCCCTTTAGGTATATCAGGTTTTTTTCCGGCTTAAGATCGACAATCTCTAAATTTTCAACGGTTACAGTGGCGGCGCCATGGTGCCCGGGGAGCTTTCTACCCTTAAACACACGTGAGGGGTATGCGCTGCACCCGATGGAACCAGGGGAACGGTGGATGCCCGAGCCATGGGAACCGGGTCCTCCCCTAAAACCCCATCTCTTTATGACGCCAGCGAATCCTTTTCCTTTGCTTGTGGCGGTTATGGTAACCCTCTGACCGGCTTGAAAAATTTCCAGTTTAATTTCTTGCCCCGGCTGATAAGAATTGACATCGTCTACCTTGAATTCTTTAAGAAAATAGAAACCACTGGTGCCGCTCTTTTTAAAGTGTCCCTTGAGCGGTTTTTTTATTTTATCTATCTTCTTAGGTAAAAACCCAAGCTGTAGAGCGCCATATCCCTCTTTTTCTTTGCTTTTCACCTGGACAACAGAACAGGGACCGGCCTCTACCACCGTAATGGGGATCGCCTCACCGTCTTTCGAAAACAAATGGGTCATTCCTAATGTTCGACCAATTAATCCGAGAGCCACGCTACCTATGCTCCTTACTGTTTTAAGATGCTTTTTAAAGTTTGATTTCTACATCAACCCCGGCCGATAGATCCAGTCGCATGAGTGCGTCAACCGTTTGTTGGGTTGGTTCCATTATATCAAGCAGTCTCTTATGCGTTCTGATCTCAAACTGCTCTCTAGACTTCTTGTCAACATGGGGGGAGCGCAGCACACAGTATTTATTGATTACTGTAGGCAGGGGAATGGGACCCACAACCTTAGCCCCTGTTCTCTTAGCCGTTTCCACAATTTCTTCAGCAGATTGGTCTAACAGCTTATGATCGTACGCCTTTAATCGAATTCTTATCTTCTGCTCACTCATTCCTACTACCTCATGACCGAAAAAATTGAAGGGTTACAACCCTTTCCCTACCATCACTCCAAGACTTCGGAGATAACGCCAGCTCCTACTGTTCTTCCACCTTCCCGAATGGCAAATCTGAGCTCTTTTTCCATCGCTATGGGGGTAATCAGCTCTCCTGTGAGCTCTACATTGTCTCCCGGCATCACCATCTCTATCCCCTCCGGTAAGGTGGAGGTTCCTGTTACGTCTGTGGTCCTGAAAT
>JAZFSJ010000489.1:0-3917 GCA_036446115.1 Thermodesulfobacteriota bacterium
CTATTTGATGTGGGGTAGGCCTGGCAACGGCCCTGCACTCAGACACAATATCAACTTCACCCAGGAGCGAGTACATAAGGACACTCCCGAGGGCAAGCACAATAAGATAAAGCACCCCTCGCGAGAATATATTTGGCATCCTTTGAAGATTCTCTATTACCAGGTAGTTCTTTGAAGGGGATTCTATGGGAGTTACCTGGAAAACATCGGGTTGCTCAATTACTTGAATGTCTTTATCTTTATCTTTCATAACATCATTCCCGTATTGCCTTACTCCATCATTCTACTATTCCATGTGTGAGGCAAAAAATCTAACCTCAAAAAGTTATTCTAATGCCAATAAGTGAGAGAAATTGCGGGCCGTTATAAATTGAGCTGTTGATGGCTCAAATAGTGATACAACCCTTGCTGGTTCATTAACGCTTCGTGTGTACCCTGCTCGACAATCTCACCGTTATCCAGAACGATAATACTGTCGGCATTTCTCACGGTGCTCAGTCTGTGGGCAATAATAATAGCCGTCCTGTCCTTTAAAATAGCGTTCAGATTCTTCTGTATGGCCTGCTCGGATTCTGTATCAAGTGAACTCGTTGCCTCATCGAATATAATAATTCGGGGATTCGAGTAGAGTACCCGTGCAATGGCAATCCTTTGTTTCTGACCACCTGAGAGTTGCAAGCCGCTCTCTCCCACTTTTGTTTCGTACCCCAGGGTAAGATTCGAAATGAAATCATGGGCGTTTGCTAATTTTGCTGCCTCCGTGATCTTTTCCATTGTCTCTTCAGGATCACCCATTGATATGTTCTCTCTGATGGCACCATTGAAAATGAAGTTTTCCTGCAACACAAAACCAATAAGCCTACGCAGGTGAGAGAGGTTAATGTTTTTTATATCGTGACCATCAATTGCAATCTTACCTTCTGTGACATCGTAGAATCGGGCGAGAATTCTTACCAGGGTGGTCTTACCTGAACCGCTTCGACCAACGATGGCAACTGTCTGTCCGGGGAGTACCTTAAAGTTTATGTTAGAAAGGATATAGGGATCATCCTCACCTCCGTAGCGGAAGAACACGCTTTCAAAATCGATCTCGCCTTTCGGTTCCTGGACAATAAGACCGCTCGTCTGATCCATTGATTCAGGAAACTCCGGCTTTGCTACAAATACGTCATTAATCCTGTCCACCGAGACCAGGGTTTCCTGGATATCATCCCATACCGTTATAATACGGTTTATAGGGGTGGTGACACTTCCCATGAGGGCCATAAAGGCCATCAATTCACCAACACTGACGGCTCCCTGAATAACTTTGTTTGCACCATACCAGAGAACAAGGGTTGAACTCAAGGTAACCACAAAATCACCAATAGAGTGAAAGTACATGCCCGTATTATATAATTTAAAATCGATATTCAAACTTTTTATAAATTTGTCTTCCCACTTCCAGCGGGTGGGATATTCGATATTCATGGCTTTGACAGTATCTATTGCATTTATGGATTCAATCAAGTGCGATTCAGATTCGGCCCTTGCAGTAAAAGAATCTATGTTAAGTTTTTTAAGTATAGGGGTAAATATCATCGTCACCACTATGAAGATAGGGATAAAGAGAAGTACCAGCAAGGTCATCTGTGTGTTATAGTAAAACATCAAGGAAAGATACACCACGATGAGGATGGTATCGAGCACTATGGTAAGGGCAGTATTGGTCAAGAAATTGCGAATCTTCATATTCTCGCCAAAGCGAGTAATGAAATCACCAATCTTTCTCACCTTAAAGTAGTTCAGAGGAAGGGACAGCAGGTGCTTGTAAAAGAATACCAGCATTGTCAAATCAATTTTCATGCTTGTATGGATGATTAAATACTGGCGAATAATTATAGTCAGCACTCGAAATACAAGGACAATAAGCATTCCAACAAGCATAATGTTAAGCATAGAGATATTGCGGTGTATGAGGACCTTGTCCACGATGTTCTGAGTGAAAATAGGAGTGGCAAGGCCAAAGACGTTCAGAATAAGTGAAGCAATAAAAATCTCAAAGAGGATCATTTTATAGGGAAGGATAAACTGCATAAAATTCTTTAAAGAAGACCTGCCTTCTTCCTGCTTTTCAAATGCTAAGGTAGGCTCGAGAGTGAGCGTGATGCCGTTCCAGTTTTCTATGAAATAGTCCTTCTTATATTTCCGAAGACCGAGGGCTGGATCAGAGATCCATATGTGCCGTTTATCGATTCTATAGACGACTATATAGTGATATCCCTGCCAGTGCACGATACAAGGAAGCTGGACGGACATCAGGTCCTCATAGGTGAGTTTCAATCCCCTGGTTGAAAACCCTAACTGTTCAGCGGCAGATGCAAGGTTGGCCATCGAAGCACCACTGCGGTCAACATGTGCCAGTTCCCGTAATCTGCTTGAAGGAAAATACTTTCCGTAGTATTTCGCTATCATCATGATACAGGTTGTACCGCAGGTCATCTGATCATGTTGCTTAACAAAGGGAAATCTTATGTGCTGCCGGTAGAGAGAGGAAAGACCCTCAAGAAATGTTTTCTTTTTCTTGGGGGAGGGGATTTCGTCTTTTAAAACTTTTTTCTCAACCTTTATCTCTTTTAAGGCGGCTAGTTCCTGCTTGATCATTTCCTGATAAGGAATGGGAGGCCTTTTGGTGAGATAAGAGTTGACCCTGTCCTCGATCACCTTTTGAATTTTTGGGGACGTTACTACAAGTTGATTGAAATCTTCTTTTTTGAGTGAAAACAGGTGACAGTCTGTCAAACAGACAACATCAGCAGTGCGCCTGGTATCTTCAATAAGTGCCTTTTCTCCAAAAAAATCACCCTCACGCAAAAAGTTTACAATCTCCTGTTTGTTTTCATCCCATACGACAACTTTGATCTTCCCACTTTCAACGAGGTAGAATTTATCAGGTTCCGCCCCCTGTCTGAATACGACATCACCCTCTTTATAAAATTCAGAGTTAAACTTTTTAAGCAGTGTTTGCAAGTCCTTGGGTGAAACAACTGCCAGATTAGTACAGGTCCTTAAGAAATGATTAATGGACGTACATCTAATAAATTTATCAAAATATTCTCTTAATTCTGGCTGGGTAAAGAGGTACTCATTAAATAAATGTTTATCTATGGATATGAGAATGCCGTCCTCTACCGCCCTGGCAGCAGCGTTCCTGGGGTTTTCTGTGATTAAAGCAGTTTCACCGAAATGATCACCTCTCATGCAGACACCAAGGTTGATTTCTTTGTCTTGCTCATTCTTTTTCAGTATCCTTATCCTTCCACTATAGACAATATAGAAGCAGTCTCCCGCATCACCCTGGTCAAAAACAAGCTCGCCTGCGCTTACTGATTTCAGTTCAGCAGCCTTCATCAACTCAGTTAATACTTCATCCTCGCATATAGAGAAAAGAGGTATTTTTCGTATAAAGGCAAAAAGGTCTTTACTCTCCATAATAATTTCTCGAAAATCCAATACTATTTTAAAAAATAAGAACTCGATTAACCGCAGAGATCGCGGAGAAGACAGAGGTGTTAACCTTATAAACTTAAACAGGCTGTAGCAGGACGGGCCACCATTCCCATTGCCTAAGCAGTCTAAGTTCAGTAATTGTACTAGGATAGAAGCGCTTTTTTGTCAATGAAAAATCTAACGGGGGTTTCTTAATTTGTAGTGCGTTACCTCATGGCTGAGCGAAAATTAACCAGAACGCTTTTTATCAAAAAAGTTTTTCACCTCTTCAGGGAGAGCGGTAAATTCCAGTTCTCCCCTCACCTTCGTTGAGGTGGTGTTAGATTGATCAACTGACACCACTTTGGCATATGCCTCAGGAAGCCTGAGTGTTATCTCTGATGTCAGATTGATTTTGAGGTTGGTGTGCTTTGGTACCCACTTCTCTA
>JAZFSJ010000490.1:0-4418 GCA_036446115.1 Thermodesulfobacteriota bacterium
AGCCGCAGTAGATGGCTACTGCAAATTCTGGGTTTAACATCGGGTGCAGTTTTATATGTTCTGATCATCTTCCTGACCTCCTAGTGAATTCCATTTTTTCTGAGCGAAGATTGATGTTCCCGCAAAAAGTCTTTAACTGGACGACACAGTAAAAAGCTCCAGCTGCACGGAAAAACGCGCGAATCTTTAGGAATGCTTCGAGGATGAATAATCATGTGCCTCCTCTCCTTAAATTCCTTGACACCCCCCTGAATATAATAATACTATAATTATGTATTTAACCTTTTTATACCACCACCAATACTGAAGGAAGTACATCATGAACATTCAAATCATTTATTATTCCAAATATGGTTCTACCAGGGAAATTGCCCAGGCCATTGGGAAAAAACTGGGAACTGATAATATATCTGACATAAGAGAACTTAAAAAAACCACTGGAGATTTAATCATAGTAGCCTCTGCCATCTACACTGAGGTACCACATAAAGAGATACTGCGTTTGCTTTCAGATGAGGAAGGAAAACTGAAAAACAAAAAGGTTGCCCTTTTTGTAGTTTGTCTCAGAAAGAACTATTTAAAAGTCGGAAATAGAGAAGCCGGGGGGCCCGTTTACTTACGCAAGATGGAAGATGCCCTGGGAAAGGCCCCGGTAGCGAGTAAGATTTTTGGAGGGAGGATGATTGTAGCTGAAATGGAGGAGGAAGATCGAAAAAGGACAGAATCGTTCTCTAAGAAACAAGGAAGGTCTTTTAACGACCAAAACATTATGTCAGAGAAAGAAATAGATGAATTCATCCAGGACATCAAAGCTGCTATGGATCTATAAGGCAGAAGACCTACACCTCAACGTTTTCTATATGAACAACCTAAAATAGAGAGGGATAAAATGTTTCAAGTGTATTTTGAAGACAAAGAAAAGGGTGGTCTGTTTCATACCACAACCGAAGACTGGTCACAAATAGTCAGCACCGAAAAGCTTGCTGAAGAACAGTTTACTGCGGCTCGCTCGTCTGTCATCGGTGCGATGATAACCCACGATCCTGAAACTATCAAAGATGCGGAACAGGCAGTCGACGATGTTATAAGCAGGTTTGAGGATACTCGCAGTGGTGGCTATTTCCTTGCGGCTGATAAAGACTGGAATATTACCAAAAGAGAAAAAAGTCTTGGCGAGACCGCAGAAATCTTTGGTGTCCTTATGCACCTCTACGAGGTAAGCATGAAGGATGATCACCTGCTCAAGGCACTCGATTTTCTGGATACTGCACTCGACCGTGCCTGGGATAAAAAACACGGAGGATTCTTTTCTCTATACAGTGAAGACTGGGATATTGCAGTTGACACAAAGGACCTTGCCACCCAGTGCTCTATGCTCCAGCACATGAACGGCTCTTGGAAGGACGGTATGGATTCACCGTTTGGGGCAAAAGCAGCCTCTCACAAAAAGCGGGCGGAAGAATTTGGGGACCTGATCCTTGAAAAGGCTGAGGACAAGGTGCATGGAGGTTTTTTCACCTCACTTACCAAGGACTGGAAGCCTGCTGCAAAGGACAAGGAAGTTTCTCAACTTGCCTCTCTTGGGCTCACGCTCTATTTCCATTATCACAATATGGGACCCACCATCTGGGGGCCGCGCAGGGGAAGCCACGCCTTTACCGGCAGGCCATACCCGTCTGTCTATGCATACCGGGGCCCGGCACCTAGCAATGACCCTGTCAGTAATCATGCCTACCAATTTGGTAAAAAAGTTATGGAGATCGGAGATCTCCTCATTGAGCATGCATGGGATAAAGATCACGGCGGCTTTTACACCAGTCTGACAGAAAATCTTCTCCCTAGAGAAGACACAAAACTCATATCCACCCAGATATCCTGTCTCATGGCTCTCAATGTTGCATACCGGCTGACAGGATTTCCACGTTTCCAGCAGAAACTTGCGGAAGCAGTAAAAACAATAGAAGAAAAAAGTTTTGATCCTGCAAATAGCGGTGTCTATGTCTCCTTTACGCGAAATTGGGAACCAACATTAAAAGATAAAATCTGCGGTCCTAATCTCATGGTCGGCGGCATTTTAAGTATGATGGCACCGGTTGCCGGTGGTATGGATGTGACACGCCAGACACTTGCACTATGGGTAGACCCTCCATCACAGGAAATCGCGAAAGGGAGCCATGCCCGGTTTACTGTTACTGTTCAGAACCAGGGATTTGAACGCGTGCGGGTAAGGGTGGGTGGAATGACCGCTCCCAGCCGCTGGATGGAACCAGGTGACACTACTTTTGATCTTTCTCCCCATGAGAGCACGTCCTATACGCTTACTATAACCCCGCCAGAAGGAATGCCAGAGGGGACCTATCACTTTGAGATTGCTTGCATACCTGAAGGTAAAGTCGGAGAGTATACCTCGGTGGGGGGCAAGATAATTATACGATAAGCTTAGTTCCCTCTCCTACCCCCTGTCTTTTTTTCGCCTGCCCCGTTAAGCAAACAATGAACTTGTTTCATTTTTACGGGGTGTCCTTTGTTGTTTTTCCTTCGTGTTCTTCGTGGTTACAATTTCACTTGACATTGAGTAGCTATCCAAATAGAATTGGCCGCGTGGCCAAAACCAATTTTATAGCAAAATTCACTCTCAATCACTAAGTCTCCGACACCTCATTTTATCTCATGAAGGATTCAAAAAGCGCTGTTATTCTTGATGCGGCAATCAAGGTCATTGCAGAAAAGGGTTACCAGTACGCAACCACCGAGGAAATAGCAAGAGAGGCCGGGGTAGCTAAGGGGTTAATCCACTTTTATTTCGAAAATAAGCTCGACTTGCTCCTTTCGGTAATACTCCTTTTCTGGCAGAAAATTAATACTATAAATAAGGAAAAACTCTCTTCTTTAAAAAGTCCTGTTGACAAGATTAACGCACTATTCACCACATTTCAGGATTTACTGTCCAGAGATAAAAAGTCATTATATTGGGGAAGGATTTTAAATGAAAGCTTACCCCAGATACACTCAATCAAAAGTGAAGCATTACGGAAAAAACAACAGGCAATAGCCCGTGAAAACAAAAAACTTATGAAAACCGTGGATAGTTTAATTCAAGAAGGACAAAAGAAAGGGATAATTACTAATGACCTAAAGCCTCAGGTGTTGCGCCAGATTCTCGGTGGGGCCAGTCAGCTCCTTACCTATGGGATGTATTTACAGCTCTATCCCAAAAGAAGAATTGAATATGATGAAGACGATGTGCGTATCGCTATGGAAACACTGATTGAAAAGTTCACCACTAACAGGTGTGCTAATTAATTTGTAGTTTAGTTTAATATATTTAAAACAATGAAAGGGGGTAACTAATGTCAAAAGGAGGATACTACGGACGCTATTTAGTCGTCGATTTGAAAAACAAAACCTGGCAGGCAGAAGATCTGCCGGTAGATATTATGACAGAGTATCTTGGAGGAAGGGGCATCGGTACGAAACTGCTGTATGACCTGCAGGAGGGGAAAGTCGATCCCCTGTCTCCGGAAAACAACTTTATTATTTTTACGGGTCCCCTTGGTGGAACGAACTCCCCCGGAAGCTCGAGGATTATGTTTGTAACCAAGTCCCCGCTCAGCAACACTGTGAATGCCACCAGCATGGGTGGATCATTCCCCAATGCCTTTAAGGGAACCGGATTTGACGGAGTCGTTATCAAGGGCACATCAGAGGAAAAGGTATGGATTCACATTACCCCGGAAGAGGTCACTTTCCACTCTGCCGAAGACCTGTGGGGCCTTAAAACTTCAGAAACCGATGCCGCCGTGAAAGAAAAGGTGGGCAGTAAGTGCCGTGTAGCCTGCATTGGCCCCGGAGGAGAAAAACAGGTGCTCTTTTCTGCCGTAGTTTCAGAAACGCGTACTGCCAGCCGTGGTGGAGCCGGTGCGGTGATGGGTTCCAAAAACTTGAAAGCCATTGCAGTCTCAGGTAACGTAAAACCACCCATCGCCGACAAGCAGGCCATGGAAGAGGCGATTAAAAAGATCAGGGAAGAACAGGATGAAAATCCCAGCGTTGTCGGCATGCAGACGAACGGGACTGCAGGCCTTATAAGCGTTGTTAATGCCATGGGAGCTCTTCCCACCAAGAATTTTCAGACCGGTACCTTTGAGGCAGCAGAGGAAATATCCGGAAGCGCCATCACAGAAAAAAACAGGGTTAAAACCGTTGCTTGTGCCTCTTGCCCGGTCGCCTGCTCTCTCATTGCCGAGGTAAAAGAGGGTAAGTTTAAAGGAACAAAGTCTGAAGGCCCGGAATATGAATCAGCCGTTATGCTTGGTTCAGATATCATGATAGGTAACCTCAACACCATCATCGCAGCCAACTACCTCTGCGATGAATACGGAATAGACACCATCTCGGTGGGAAATGTCATTGCATTC
>JAZFSJ010000491.1:0-3861 GCA_036446115.1 Thermodesulfobacteriota bacterium
CCTCACGAATCAGTGAAAAAGGTCGATTGCCTGGTGGAATGCCATGTAAGAGAACCTTTTTCAGAAAAGTTTTTTTCCCATCAAAAGTCACTGGATTTTTTAAATACGAGCGTTCACGCCAAAAACAATCCGGATGGCACCCCAAAGGAACACCAGGAAGATATCCCGGATTGTAAAACCTGTCACAATGATCCTCTCTATAGGCCTTTTTACTATTTTAAGTCTGCTCATGCCGGTATATCAAAAAGGGTGTTAGGCCGCTGTCTTGTGTGTCATAATGATGATATTTATGTAAAGAAATTCTATAGTCACTTCTCCTCCCGCATGCAAAAACTGAGACCCCCTAAAGAACTGGTTGAGATGTGCAGTAAGTGCCATGAAAATGAAGAGATCATGCAACGCCATGGTCTTCCAAATGCGTCACATTCTTACAAAGAAACTTATCACGGTAAGGCCGTCCACTTCGGTGACGAGTGGACTCCGGACTGTCTAGACTGCCACGTTAAGCCGGGTGAATCCGTTCATGCCATGCACGCAAAGGATGACCCTCAATCATCTGTCCATAAGGAAGAACTAATTAAGACCTGTTCAACCCTCGATTGTCATCCAGGAGTTGATCCCAAACTGGCCGGGTTTAACCCCCATGCATCACCAGATTTGGAAAGGAACCCTGTAGTTTTTTATGTTGCAGTCTTTTTCTACTTTCTCACTACAGGGACCTTTGTCTTTCTCATGCTTATGACTATTTTAGACGCGGCAAGAAGACTATTCCCCCATGCCGCTCTTTTTCCTGCGAAAAAGGAAGATAAACCATGATCATCGAACCAAAAATCAGAGAAAAAGATGGAGAAAAACTATTCCTCCGCTTGACACTCAATCAGAGAATGCAGCATATTCTGCTTCTCGTTTCTTTTGCTATCCTTACCCTCACCGGTCTGCCTATGAAGTACTTTGATACCGCGTGGGGAACGTTTCTCTATCCACTTCTTGGCGGTATCGAATGGGCCCCTATTATCCACCGGGTGTCAGCAATTGTTATCATTCTGACCTTTTTCTATCACATAGGATACTGCATAGCTGTAGCCTACACCTATTATCTTCGCCCTCTAAAACAGGATGGCAGACTCACCCTTTTTAATGTCATCAAGTCTATCCTCAGCATGCCCATGATTCCTAACCTGGAAGACCTGCGCGAATCAAAAGAGATACTCCTGTACTACTTCTTCCTGAGCAGCAACAAACCCGTTATGCGCCGTTTTGGGGTGAGAGAGAAACTCGGTTACTGGGCCGTTTTTTGGGGTATGCCCGTTTTGGGAATCTCAGGATGGTTTCTCTGGGCTGAAGGCATTATTACCAGATACCTGCCTGGCATAGTATTAAATATTTCTTATCTTGCTCACACTGATGAAGCCCTACTGGCAGTGATTATCATCTTTATCTGGCACCTCTATAATACCCACATAAGCCTCTCAAAATTCCCTATGGGTATGTCCTGGTTTACCGGTTATGAGAACGAAGAAGAAATGATGGAAGAACATTATGCTCACTATGTTGACACGATGAAACAAGAGGGCCGCGAAGCTGAAATCAAAGAGGAGAAAGAAGACCCCTTTGAGGGGCAGAGCCCACTTATTAAAATGTTCAATAGGGTGTATCTAGTAACCCTAATGGTTATTTTAACCTCAACCACCATTTTCATCAGCATTGCTATCTATCAAACCACTTTCGGGCACCTCCCTCCTCCCAGTGATGCTCCGATAGCAAAAAAAGAATCTGCAAAACTGGAAAGACTTCTCGAAAAAATTGTGGTGGAAGATAAGGAAAAAGAGAAGTTCTACCGGGGATATCGAATCACTGCTGAAAAAGAACTTAAAGGTTACTATCACAATATCGCTCTAAAAGTGGGGCCTGACAACCGCTCTCACTGCATCAAGTGCCACGGCGATTTTCCCCATGGGGAAACAAAGCAGATCCGTGCCTTTTTGAATATGCATGCCTTCTTTTTAACCTGCGAGACCTGCCACATCCGTCCTGAAGAAAACGAGGAAACCTTTCTCTATCAATGGTATGATAGAGAAAGTGGGGAAATTGTTGAAGACCCGGAGATTGGCGCTAAACCGATTGATGCACTGGATCTCAGGTTGGTTCCCTGTCGGATGGAAGAGGGAAAACTAATCAGGGAGGATTCCGACGAGCGCATCAGGTTTACGAAAGATTTCATTCGTATGGTCGAAGAGGAGACCCTCGGTTTTGAGGAGGAAAAGGAGAAGTTGAAAAAAATCCACGATCACATCAATCCAGAATCTATCCAGTGTCAGGAGTGCCACACCAAAGATAAACCATTTCTGCCTTACGAAAAGATTGGTTATTCCCAACGTAGGATCGGATATCTATGCAGTGATGAAATCTCCAGAATGATCCGCGAACATGAGCTGTTTGTCTCCCCTACCCCCTTGAAAGAATGGGAGGAAGAAAAGTAACTCTTTTTTAACCCGTTTGTTTTTTAGGACACAAAGTGAAACTACCAATTTCTTCTATTTCCTTTATCACTATCGTCTTAAATTTCCTTTTAGCATCTGTTTCTCTTCAAGCCGCCGATTTAGAGACAAGAGTAGCTCTCCCACTTTTCACGCTAGAGGCTGACTTTCTTATGCCAAGCGATGTAGCGGTAGGAAAGCATAACCGCATCTACGTACTTGACGGTACCCATGGACAGGTAAAAGTATTTAATGAGCAGGGTGCCTTCAACTTTTCTTTTGGATCTAAAGGTCGCGGGAAAAAACAGTTACTAAATGCCATGGGCATTGCTGTCGATGACGAGGGTAGTGTGTATGTGGCTGATTCCGGCAATCATCGTATACAGATCTTTGACTACAACGGGAAATGGATAAACACATTTGATCTACCAAGGAAAACAGGCCATAAACCGTCTGATCCCACGGACGTAGCTGTTAATAGTGCAGGAGATCGTTGCTACGTGGTAGACAACGACAATCACACCATCCTTATGTATAACAAAAACGGTTCTCAGCTTCTTAGGCAGTGGGGAGAAAGGGGAGAAATCCTGGGAAAGTTTCGCTATCCTTTCTTCATTTCAGTTGGTCAAAACGGTGCTGTAGCTGTAGTGGACTTGCTCAATACCCGGGTACAGGTTTTTGACCCCGATGGGAAGTTTATTCATCTCGTCGGAGACTGGGGTGTTGATAGGGGAGAGTTTTATCGCCCTAAGGGGATCACCATAGATAAGAATAATCGAATCCTTGTGAGCGACAGTGTGTTAGGTGTTATCCAAATCTTTGATCCTCAGGGAAACTTCCTATCGGTGCTGGGAAATAAGGAGGGGGAAATTTTGAGATTTAAGACACCTGTGGGAATCGATATTGACCACAACTCAAGGCTCTATGTGGTAGAAATGTCCTTAAACAGAGTAAGGGCTTTTAAGCTCCAGGAGTAACTATTCTGCTGAGAATATTAATAATTTGGAATGAGTCATTACCTCTTTTATATATGATAATCACCTCCCTTAAATCTTCATTAACCAAGAGTTTATTTACAGGACTGATCTTTATAGGAGCCGTCCCCCTACTCATATCTATCTTCCCTGAATTTTCCTATGCGAGAGTCGCTCCCGGAAGCCAGGCAGATTCCGCTAAAGAGTGCGCCATCTGCCATTATCGCTGGGTATATGCCTTCTTCGTAGAAAACCGGGATGGGGAACTGGCTCCCTTTCCTGAAGAATCAACAGTAACCTTGAAGGAAAGGTGTTTTTCATGCCACGATGGTGGTGTAATGGATGATCGTGAAAAGGTTTTTAACGATCGGGGGCACCAAACGGACATCAAGCCTTCAGATAAAGTCAAG
>JAZFSJ010000492.1:0-2458 GCA_036446115.1 Thermodesulfobacteriota bacterium
ACAGCGCTACCCCTCGACAGTTTGACTTTGCCTACGGAGCTATATGGCCCGATCTGAAGTTTACAAAAAAGTCGGATGCCTGGTGTGATATTGACCCAGTTTTCAGTCTTGCCCTGGCCATTGGAGGAGTGTATCTTTCCTCTCCGGTATCTGCGGATGAGCCTTTTGCATACAGAATAAAAATAGATACCACTGCCCACAACTTTTTCGATGATTATTAATCCAAAACAGGAGTAAGTAGCACTCCCCTCAAATAATCGTTAACTAAAAAAAACCTGCCTGGTTATGCAGGTTTTTTTTGCAAGTACGCCAAAAGCATAAACTACCGTAATTTCTCACTTTTTTAGAAAAATTCTCATTTTTTGATACTATAAAATTATAAATAAATCAAAGTATTACAAATCATCTCTCCCTCATCTGTCCTGAAAAGTAAACATTTCTTTTGCTGTCCTCACCGTAACACATCTTTCCATCAATCTAAATTATTGTAATTACATCACATTTTTATTCTTTTCGCACTTGGCATATATCTTGTGATAACAAAGCCAAAAAACATACAAAGAAAACTGACAACTGACCACTTAAAACAGGCAACATGACAGATGATACAAGATACAGGGCTACGGGTATCAGTCCTGACAACCCTTTAATTAATATTTCAAGTGGAGTGCTCTTTTAAAGTCTCCTTGAATTTTATGTTAAAGTTTAGAGAATCCATTAATAAAGAGTGAAAACGAAGGGTTGATTCTTGCCAATGAACTTGATATGTTTCCTTTTAACACCATCATGAAAGGAGAGGTTTACGAGCTTATCTCAGCTAAGATAGATGGTGTAAGCTACCCAAAGGAGGAGACGAGTTTACTTCTGCGCTCACCCCATTAGATAAGATGCCAGAACTTATCACACAACATCTTTTTATTTTAATTGTTTCAACCATACATTTTGAGATAAGCCAATTATCTAACGGGGTAAATCTGTGTCCTCATTTAACCTAAGAAAGGAGCGTCATGAAAAAATTCTCAAGTTTCATCATCGAAAAGAGGTTATGGTTTCTTATTGTAATTATTTTAGTCTCCCTTTTCTTCCTATACAAATTAAAAGAGTTAAAGATCTATACTGAATTTTCTGACCTGCTTCCCCAGAGGCATGAATACATTGAAACCCACAATATTATTAGGACTCAGTTTGGCGGCGCCAATACCATAGTTATGGTGCTCCAGGTGAGGGAAGGAGACATCTTTAATCCCACTACACTTCAAAAAATACGGGACATAACAGATGAGTTGTATTATATCCCCGGCGTGGACCGATTCAAAATCCTTTCTATCGCAGAAAAAAAGATGAGGGATTTTGTGTTCACCTCCAGCACCATCGGCTTTAGGCCCCTGATGTTCCCCAAGGTACCCAAGACACAAGAAGAAGCAGAAGTACTGAGAGAAAGGATCTATGGGAGTGTCTTTTATGGCGGCTTTGTCTGGTTCGACAGTAAAAAAGCATTTATCACTGCAGACTTTTTTGAAGATGAGATCGACTACTCGGTAGTATCAAAAGAACTTTTAAGGATCCAAGAAAAGTACGAGGATGACAATCACATCCTTGCCATAAACGGGGAGCCCCTGCACCTTGGTTATGTCGCCTCTTATGTGGACGACGTCCTTCTCATTATGACGCTTACCTTTCTGGTTATGCTCATTCTCTTCTACTTCTGGTATCGATCTATCAGGGCAACGGTGATTCCATTTCTGGCAGCCCTTTTAAGCGGGGTATGGGGACTGGGTTTCATGTGCCTTTTGGGTTATAATCTGGATCCTCTCATCCTGGTATTCCCCTTCCTGGTCGCCTCCCGGGCGGCCTGCCACACGGTTCAGGTAATCAAACGCTATACGGAAGAATGTTTGATTACCAAAGAGGGTAAAAGTGCCTGCAAGAGGGTGATCGAAGGTATGTGCAAGCCGGGCTTTACTGCCATCACCACCGATGCCATGGGGATTATCCTCATCGCCTTAACCCCCATCCAGATTCTCCAGAAGATCACCTTCGCCTGCACCTTCTGGTGTATCGCCCAGGTCATCATTGCCATAATCCTGGTACCCATACTATTGAGCTATCTTACCATTTCCCCCAGTCTTCTTGAGAAGTTTGCCAGGAAAGGTACCCTGGACAGGATATTGGGCAAACTGGGACATATTATCGGAGGCAGGGGAAGCAAGGTCGTTCTTATCATGGTACCCATATTGATTGTATTAGGCTATTGGGGGGCAAAGGATATCCAGGTAGGGGATGCAGTTCCCGGTTCCTCCCTTCTCTGGCCCTGGCACAGATACAACCGGGATAGTTTTAGAATTGCATTTAGCATGCCCATGTTGAGCCCGCTCAATATAGTAATGGAGGGTGAGGAAGAATCTGATTTAATATCATGTCCCGGAAAGGAAAGAGGAAGGTGTGGCGAAAATCTACT
>JAZFSJ010000493.1:0-3461 GCA_036446115.1 Thermodesulfobacteriota bacterium
AAAAGAAAAATACATATATGAACTTCTCAAGTAACACTAGGAAATATCCTATCCATCTCTGCCAGCCGGATGGAGGCAAGTCCTGCGGGGCCTGCTGTGGTCTATACAACTGGGAAGACCATTCAAGGGAGACACTGGCATCGCTTTTAAGGAGAAGAACGGAATTGTTCTTTTCTTTGGGAGAAACCCCCGATTTGGAGAAATACCACAACCTTTCTCAACCACTTTCCCCCAGCCCGAAACTCTGTGAGGACATCTATAATTGTGAGTTCTTGGGGTTTGTAGATGGAGAACATAAGAGGGTAGGGTGCCTGCTGCATCCCGCTCTTCATCATAGTGTTGATTTGAGAGAATGTTCATTTTATGGTGCCAAGCTTTGTGGAGAGCACTTCTGCCCCAGCTTTACCTATCTCACGAGAATGGAACAGGAAGCCGTCGTGTGTTCCCTTGATGATTGGTACCTCTACGGTCTTGTTATTACAGACATTGACCTGGTTAAAACATTTTTCACCCATGTTCAAAACTGCCTCGGTGATTGCGTGCGGGTTCAGAGATTAAGGGATGTTGGGGTACAAGTAGCCTTGCGTGACTTTTTCAGGCTTAAGGAGTACTGGAAGTTTGTGTCAGGGGGGAAAAGGCTGGGGAAATACTATTTCTCTCATGCCGAATACCGGATTGCCAGGGTTGAGTATGAAAGAAACTTAAGAGTGAAACCTTCACGGTTTGATAAGATCTTTTTAAGCCTTTCTTCTGCATTTAAAACGGAAGATGATATCATAGAGGCGGAATCCATTATTGAAGAGAAAATAACAAAATTTATCGAGGCGTATCTGTAGAAGGAAATGCATAATCCTTTCTCACTTCAATCAAAACACTGCCTGCCGTGTACTGATTTTCATGCAATCGCTTACATAATTGATTAAAGGGCTCATCAATTACCTTTTTATGGTTAAGGCTTGCGTGCCGGAAGAGGAGCGAACCGTCCTCGTTTTTAATTATAAACCCCAGGTGAGAGGCAAAGATGCCTTCTCTTTCGGTGATGAGAACCATGATTTCACCCCCCAGCAGTCTGTCCGCAAGGGTGGGAAGATGTTTTTGGGGGAGATATTTTATGCGTAACTGCCGAGGTGGTGGAAAGTTTTTAATACCATTGAAACCAAGGGATGATGTGAACACCCTTCGATCGATGGTTTTGATCATTTCTTTGCATAACGATCCACCTCTTTCTTCCGTTACGTCTCTCAGTAACCACTGGTTATGA
The DNA here is from genome assembly GCA_036446115.1 of Thermodesulfobacteriota bacterium. Taxonomy (GTDB): domain Bacteria; phylum Desulfobacterota; class WTBG01; order WTBG01; family WTBG01; genus JAZFSJ01. Next base: position 1,262 of record JAZFSJ010000493.1, read on the forward strand.
GGAAGCCAGTCTGCCATCACAAAGTGGTTCCGGGTTATAAAGCTTACGTCACCACGCTGATACCGTATCTTTTGAAGGTTGTGGAAGGCATCCTGATAATTTTTTGAGATTGCAAGTGCCAGGACTTGCTCGCAGAAGGTCATGCAGTCTACTCTGCTAAAATCAATGAGGGGGTCATTGTCATATTTGCCAAGGTCACCCTCGCCCAGACAGCCGCGAACATAGGGGGTTCCTAAAGCAAGCCAGGAGTAGGTGGCAATTTTCTCTGCTAGTGAAGAGTGACTGCAAGAAACATCTTTTATAAGTGCATCAATTTCTGAATTGTTTAATTGGTAAAGTTGCTTAAAAGTTTTTTTCGCGTGTTCTGGAAATTCTGCGTTACCTTTTAGAGGTGAGGAGATGATGAGGGTGAAAAATGTGCTAAAGAAAAAGACTACGCTTAACGGAAGGTTTTTCATTTACTCATTGGATTAGAGGAGGTGATTAAAAACATCTACTTGTTAAATTTAATGCGGATGGAGTAGCAATCGTCTCCAAGTTTACTTTGTAGAGGGTAACCGCATTTATGGAGCACATGCAGCATAATCTTATTTTCTGCCAGCACCTCGGCCTTAAATCCGCTTACGCCCCTTTCTTTGGCGATCTGAATGAGGTACTGTAAGAGAAAAGTGCCGATCTCTCTATTGTGATAATCTTCGTGTACCATAAAGGCAATCTCTGCCATATTGCTTGACCGATCAAGATAATAGCGGCCAACGGCGATAATCTGTTCCCTGTCTTCATTTTGGATAAGACCGGTAATAGCCATCTCTTCATCATAATCCGGATTAACCAAGTGTTGGAGTCTGCTGTGGGGCATTGATACCTGATGGGTGAAGAACCGTTGATAAAAACTCTCGTCAGAAAAGGAATAGAAAAATTCCTTCATCAGGTGTTCATCTGTCTGTTTTACCGGCCGGAAAAAGACCTCTGTATTTTGATCGAAGCATTTTTTGATCTCCAGCTCTTCTGGATAAGGCCTGCCATTTTTTGGTAATACCTGATCGGCATATACATAGCAACGTACCTTAGAGAAGTCGAGTAGTTTCTGCCGGGCTTGAGGATGAGCAACATTGATCAGGGCAATCGCCCTCTCACGGATACTCTTCCCGTGTAAATAGGCCACTCCGTATTCTGTCACCACATAGTGGACATCTCCTCTGGAAGTTACTACGCCTGCTGCTTCGGTTAAATGAGGAACGATGCGGGAAATGGTTTCATGTTTAGCAGTTGAGGGCAGGGCAATGATGGCTTTCCCTCCTTTGGATTTGGAAGCACCTCGCATGAAATCCGCCTGGCCGCCGATACCGCTGTAGAAGAAATAGCCCATAGATTCCGCTGAGACCTGACCGGTAAGATCAACTTCGAGTGCCGAGTTGATTGCAATCATCTTTTCATTGAGACTGATGATGTAGGGGTCGTTAACGTATTCACTGGGATAGAATTCAACAAAAGGGTTGTTATTGACAAAGTCGTAAAGTTTTTTTGTGCCCATGCAGAAGGTGGTGACAATCTTTCCCCGGTGGATGCTCTTTTTCTTGTTGGTGATAATACCTTCTTTCCACAGATCGACAACCCCGTCAGAAATCATCTCTGAATGAACACCCAGGTCTTTTTTGTTTTTTAGAAATCTGACGATGGCAGACGGGATGGTACCAATACCCATTTGGATAGTAGATCCGTTTTCAATAAGCCCGGAGATATTTTTGGCAATCCGCTCGGAAATTTTTTCGGGTGGGGTAAGCGGCATTTCCGGGATAGGTGAATCATTTTCTACCAGGATGTCTATATGGTCGATAGAGATAAGGGAGTCCCCAAATGTTCTGGGCATTTGTGGGTTTACCTCTGCGATAACGGTTTTTGCGCTTTCGGTAGCCGCTTTTACCACATCCACTGAAACTCCGAAACTGCAGAACCCATGGTCGTCAGGCGGGGTAACCTGGATTAAGGCTACATCAATGGGGATAGTGCCGTTTTTAAAGAGATGGGGAAGGTCGGAGAGGAAAATAGGAGTATAATCTGCCCGCCCCTCGGCGATGGCGTTGCGGGTATTTTTACCAATAAAAAAGGCATTACAGCGGAAATTGTTACGAAACTGCTCATTGGTGTAAGGAGTATCCCCCACTGTCAGTATGTGCATGATCTCTGTATCGGCTAACCG
>JAZFSJ010000494.1:0-3792 GCA_036446115.1 Thermodesulfobacteriota bacterium
TAGATTATGGCAGAATGGATTGTCCTTTATGTTCGTTTTCTTGTTTTTGATAACATCTGTAAGATCATCTAATTTTTTTAGTAATATGACCCCTCAGTGACAAAACTGGGGGGTTTTTGCTTCCCAAAAAGTTAACACTACCAAAGAGACTGTCGAAAAACCCCTAAGTTTTTGATCAAACCATCCCCAGCAAAATCATACCCACTCAGTTATTCACTTTTCTTATAAAAAAGCGTTGACATTTGAGAAAAAATAGCATACATATGCTATATATGAAGCCCACAACTCCCACTCAAATTGAAAAGACGATAGAAAAAATCAAGCAGGAACTCCAGACTATTCAACAAATGAGGCCAGGATCCCTCACCCGCCAATACCATAACCCTAAAGATAAGACAGGTGCTTATTATCAGCTCAGCTACACCCATAAAATGAAAAGCCGTACAGAATATGTACGTTCAGAATTTGTACCCAGGATCAGAGAAGAAATCTCTGAATACAAACGTTTCCGTGTGTTTGTGAATCAGTGGGTAGAACTAGCAATAAAGCTCTCAAAAATGCAGATGGATAACGCAAAGCGAGGCAAATAGACTAAACAGGATCTGTTAATCCAATATAAACAGAGAGGGAAAGCTATGGCAAAGTACAAATCGTACAACTATTCTCAAACCGTGATGCTACCCGTGTCCCTGGAAGATCAGCTTATGACCGGCACCATTGAACTTGCCATCCATACGCTAGTAGAAGAAAGGATGAATGTATCACGGTTCGATGAGCGGTACAGGAATGATGAGACTGGATGTAAGGCATATAATCCCAAGGTGTTATTAAAGGTAGTACTTTTGGCATATGCACGAGGGATAAACACATCGCGGAAGATAGAGAGAGCGTGCAAAGAGAATGTAGTGTTTATGGCAATGAGTTGCGGTCAGGAACCTGACCACAGCACGATAGCTGCATTTTTATCAAACTTGAAATAAGAGATAAAGCCACTGTTCAGGGATGTAGTGCTGGTATGTGAAGAGATGAAGCTTCTTGGGGGGACAGAGTTTTCACTTGATGGATGCAAACTGCCATCAAATGCATCAATGCGTTGGAGTGGTACATTTCCTACATTAAAGGAAAAGAAAGAGAAGATAGAGCGCAGAGTAGCTTACCTGCTTGAAGAGCAGATTGAGGCAGATAGAAGGGAGGGAAAGGATAGATCAGAAGCAACGAGGAAAGCCAAGCATATAGAAAAGCTGAAGAAACAGGCAGCGAGAATAGAGGAATTTTTACAGGAGAATGAAGCGAAGCCGGGCAAACAGTACAAGGAAGTAAGGAGTAATGTAACCGATAACGAATCGGCCATGCTTTATACCTCGCATGGAACGATCCAGGGATATAATGGACAGGCACTGGTTGATGCAAAGCATCAGGTAATAGTAGAGGGGGAAGCCTTTGGGTGGGGACAGGATCATTATCATTTGGAGCCGGTAGTGGATGGAGCGCAGGAGAATATGGAAGCGATCGGGAAGGGGGAAGATTATTTTAGGGATGCGATATTGACAGCAGACACGTCATATCATAGTAGCGAAAGCATCAAGAAATGTGAGGAAGAAGGAATAGATGCCTATATACCGGACAAAGAATACCGGAAAAGACATCCAGGGCTTTCAGTAAAGGAATCATCAAAAACCAGCAGGCGAAGGAAGTTCAGCCGTGAGGACTTCAGTTATGACGAAGCATGTGATGAGTATGAATGTCCTAATGGGAAAAGACTTAAACTTCAGACAACCCGTGCCAAGGCGAGAGACATTATTTATCGGAGATATCATGCAGATGCACGAGATTGTGAGAGGTGTACTGAAAGGCAGGGGTGCATTAACAAGAAAGGATCAGGCAAACGTAGGATATTAATGATACCGACTGAAACAGAAGGTAGGAATTACTCAAAAGAGATGGCGGCGAAGATAGACACCGACCGGGGACGGGAGTTGTATCCCCACCGCATTGCCATTGTGGAACCGGTTTTTGCTAATATACGTACGCAAAAACGCTTGGACCGCTTTACCCTAAGAGGAAAGATCAAGGTAAATATTCAATGGTTACTCTACTGCATGGTCCACAACATAGAAAAGATAGCGAACTTTGGCCATGAATTTTCGGTCATATAAAGAAATAGAGGTAAAATAAGGAAGCGTTATCCTTTAGAAAGAGGGTGAACCTGAAAAAATAAAAAAACAACTCTGATGCTTTTCAAAAAATCTGATCAACAGGGTAGGAAGAGCTCTTTAAAAAAGGTTTTTCGACAGTCTCTTTGGTAGTGTTAACTATTTGGGGTTCCTGAATTGGTGAGGTTCATAGCAGTAGGTTTGACAGATTATGCCCCTCAATTTACGTACATTTATGGTAGTAGTGTTGAATCTTGGTGGGCTTTGCAATTACTAGCCTTCTCTGGGCTTCATCACTGCGGTGCCGGAATGTTGGTCCCAAACTTCTTGTTTATATCTGAGTAGATCTTATCCTTCTCTTTTACTTTTATTATTCACTATTCAAGATGTGACCCCAAATAGTTAAGCATACTATCATTCAAAATGCGAAACTAAGTTTATATTTATACTACACTTATTGCTATAGTCCGTGTTTATACAAATTGCTTATGGCATAGTAAATCGACTCATAAAGTCCCAGCCCATCTGTGTAATACTAGTAGAAATATTATCATATATGTAGTGATCCCCTGGGACTGAGCAAAGTACTACCTCCGTACCATCATCACAATTGGTGTATGCTTTGCAATTGCTATCTCCACTTCGCCAGGTTTCCACTGGTTCCCCAACACAACCGTTGGCTTGTTTCCAATTTTCAAAACCGGCTTCAGCCGATACAAAGGACCCAATACCACCACCATTGTATGGGACTAATGTATCGTCGTAAGCCTGAAATATAAGAACAGAATTGGGATTTACCGCTTGGGTTTTCGGATCTTCCAGCGGAGGACAAGCATACGGAACAACTGCCGCAAAGACATCACTCGCCCATGTATTTAGCCAGTGAGACATTGCGCCACCATTTGAAAGGCCTGTCGCATAAACACGGTTTGGGTCGATATTATATCTTGATTTTAGTTGATCGACGATTGCGATAATAGCTCCCACATCGTCAACGTCATTAGCCGCTGCATCACCGCAGCATCCGCCACCTGCATTCCAGGAATTATACAAACCATTGGGCCAAGCCACTATAAAGCATTCGCTCTCAGAGAGTTTTTTAAATCCAGAAAGATCAGATTGCGAAGATCCAGAGTAAGTATATCCATGTAAATCCACAACTAACGGAATGGGATCGCCACTATAGCGCCTATAGCACGCAGGAACCTGAAGTAAATATGAACGCGCAGCCCCATCATGAATAAGACAATTGGGATTACTTCCACAATCGTTACAACCGGACATGAAAAAGGTGAAAACTAAAACAATACAAATTATAACAATTTTGATCTTTTGCTTCATGAATTCTACCTCCTATCTTAAAAGTATAAAAAGGGGATAGGTGTATAGACAACTTACGTTCATTTAATTAAAGAAGTATTTTTTTACTCTTATTGCAAATAAGAACTTACTCTATCCCGTAGTGAGCCTGGTTCGATCCCGATCTAATGTATAGGACACAGATTTACACAGATAATCGCTGAATATTGTACTATCAAGTACTTATGTCCATCTTTTTAATTCTCACCCACGTCCCGCTTTCTCTTGGGGGACATATATTCTTTTATCAGCAATATATAAGAGAGTTAGATAAATACGG
>JAZFSJ010000495.1:0-19018 GCA_036446115.1 Thermodesulfobacteriota bacterium
TATATCGCTTCAAGTTTTATTATTGCTTTATCTAGTTTATTTCTCGGAATATTTGTTTGTCTGAAAGATAGAAGAAATGTTGTTAATTTCATGTATTTTCTTCTAAGCGTTAGTATAGCTATTTGGAGCTTTGGTTTTATGATAAACATTATCGCTCCTAACAAAACAATAGCTCTATTTGGGGTTAGAATTTGTAATATTGGTTATATTTTGATACCTGTACTTTTTCTGCATTTTATTCTCGCCTTACTAAAGATAAATAAGCTAAAGAGGAGAATTCTTTATTTGGCTTATACAGTTAATTTTTTCATGCATATCCTAAACTTCACAGAACTGTACATTAAAGATCTAACACCAAAATTGGTTTTCAAATACTATCCTCTCCCAGGGATTTTATATCCTCTATATGTTTTAATGTTTTTCTCATATATAGGGTATGCTTATTATGAATTGTTGAAAGGATATATGCGATCTACTGGGATAGAAAGAAATCAGATCAGATATGTTTTAGTTGCATCTACTATTGGATTCAGCGGGGGCATTACAGTTTTTTGCCAGTTTTTAATATTAATGTATATCCTTTTGGTTACCTTTTTTTCTTCTTGTATTCAGTAGTTATTACCTATGCCATTGTTGAACACCGCCTCATGGATATTACTATTGTCATCAAAAAAGGTGTGACCTATGCCTATGCTTCTCTTTTACTTTTGATTCCCCTCTTTGTTTTAGTCATTTATGGTCAACAGGTTACTTTTAGTTCGGTTAGTTATCCCTTTTCCTTCTTTATGTTAGTTGTTATTGTGACTGCTGCCTATTTTTTCCCCAGAGTTAAGGTAAGGGCTGAAAAGACAGTGGAACAAATTATATTTAAGAACAAATATGATTACAAAAAAACCATCAGTGAATTGAGTAAGGCAATGCTTTCTATCTTGAGCACTAACGACCTTTGCAAGGAAATCATCACTACCACCACAGAAGCTATGAGGGTTGAAAAGGCATCCATTTATATCCTTGATGAAGAAAAAGGCTTTTATGAATTGTATGAATCCATGGGGCTTGGGGAGGAAAAGATAGTTGTTCACTATCATAAAGAAGATCCCTTTTTCAGATGGGTTGAGGAATACAAGGAAATCTTTATCAAGGAAGAACTGGAAAGGTATGCTGCTGGTGATAAAGACCAGGCAGTGATAGAGAGAATGGATCAGATGGAATCAGAAATCTGTATTCCCCTGGTCACCAAACAAAAATTGATAGGCGTTATTAATCTGGGGATGAAAAGCGGGGGAGGGATGTATACCCACGAGGACCTGGACCTGCTTGCTACCTTAGCCAACCAAGCCACCATCGCCGTTGAAAATGCCAGGTTATACGAAGATATTTCCAGAGCAAAAGTACAGATGCAGAGAGCGGATCGGCTTGCTTCCTTAGGGACTTTGACCGCGGGGCTGGCTCATGAGATCAGAAACCCGCTGGTGGCGATTAAGACCTTTACTCAACTGTTGCCGGAGAGGTTTGATGATGATGAGTTTCGTGATCACTTTCTGCATGTTACCGCGGGTGAGGTTGACCGTATCTCCTCATTGGTAAACGAACTGCTGGAATTTGCCCGGCCCTCCCAGCCCAACCTGAACCAGGAGGATCTCAATCAGATTATGGAAAAGATGCTGCTTTTGGTGGCCTCTGCATCACATGAAAAGAATTTAGAGATTGTAAGGGATTTTCATCAATCTTTACCCCCGGTGGTGTTGGATAAAGAACAGATTAAACAAGTATTCCTCAATATTCTGCTCAACGCCATAGATGCCACATCGGAGAATGGAACTATTACCGTGGGGACCAAACTCGTTAAGAAAAATGGTTACCAGGATGCTGTTAAAATAATGGTGCGGGATACCGGTGAAGGCATCCCTAAAGAAGATCTGGAGAGAATCTTTACCCCCTTCTTTACTACTAAGCACCAGGGGAACGGACTGGGACTGGCAATTTCCCATCAGATCGTTCAGGAACACCATGGAAGCATTGAGGTTGAAAGTGAAGAAAGTAAGGGAACCACCTTTTGCGTGACCCTGTCTGTCAACCCCCTGCTCACACAAAAAGAAAAAAAACAATTGGAGGCAATAAAATGAAAAGAATGTTAGTGATTGATAATTCCCTGGGTGTCAGGGAATCACTTCGTATCATTTTCCAGGATGCCTTCCATGTAGAGACAACGGACCCCTGGCAGGATATCCTTTCTCTTCTGACTGCAGAAACCTTTGATTTAATCGTGATGGGAATCGGTGGCAGAGTGGGACAGGAGATTGACTTATTGAGGGAGATTGCAGCATTTAATCCCAAAATCCCCCTGATTGCCTTGGTAGAGCGGGAGCAAAGAGAAGAACTGGAAGGGATATCACTTCCTTACATCACCGAGCTGGTGGTAAAACCCTTCAACGTTTTTGAGTTGAAAGAAAAGGTTCAGAAACTGCAAAAGAAGAGCACTCTTTCTCCCTACGTCCGATCACCCCTTAAGATGAGACATGTTTTTCAACAGCAAAAGATTTATTTTTCCTCCACCGTGAGACATAAACTTTCTGGTGTCACTGTTAAGACTAAAAATGCCTCGCTGATTCCTGTTCTCCTGCAGGGAGAGAGGGGAACAGGGAGGGAGGTTGCCGCAAAGTGGCTGCATTTTAGAGGTCCCAGCCTGGGCAAGGCTTTTGTCAGGCTTGATGCATCCCATCTAATGGGAGAAGGCTTCACAAATTCCTTTCTTATTAAGGAAAAAGGTTCTTTTCACCCCAGGAATCTGGGCACCCTATACTTGGAGGAAATAGTCAATGTGAGACCGGAGATACAGGAAAGGCTGATGGAGATGCTGGAGGAGGGATCAATCGCTACTCCAGAGGGCAGGGAGATTGCGGTAAATTTCAGGGTGGTGGTCTCCTCCTCACAGGACTTAAGGGAGCTGGTATATCGCAAGGTATTAAGGGAAGAGCTCTTCTATAAGTTGAATGTGATTAGCATTCACCTTCCCCCTTTAAGGGAAAGGAGAGAGGAGATTCCAGAGATAGCCCAGCAGATTCTGGAAACTTCGGTACAACAGTACGCCTTGAAAACAAAAGGCTTCACACCTGACGCCCTGGAAGTTCTTAAGAATTACTGCTGGCCGGGAAACGTGAGGGAGCTTATGAGTGTGCTTGTACGCAGCCTGGTTTTTTCATCTAAAGAGATGCTCTCGGCTAAGGAACTGCAATTTGGTATGGAAGAAAAGACCGCTGCCCCAGAGAGTGAGGAAGAGAGACCTGCTGAGCGGAAGCCGTTTATAGAAGTGGTCAAATCTGACCGGCAGCCGAAGATTCACAAGGAGTACCATTTCCCTGAAAAGGGAGAAACGGTTTTTAAGGAACTGGTTAACGAGCTTGCTCATGAAATAAAAAATCCCCTGGTTGCCATTAAAACCTTTACCCAGCTTCTATCCGAAAGATTTGACGACAGAGATTTCCGTGATCAGTTCTACAAAGTCGCAGGCGAGAATGTGGATCGCATAGACCATCTTGTTGAAAAGATCCTTAGTTCTGCTCGATTTTCCCGTCCGGCACTGAGGCAGGTGAACCTACACAATATAATAGATAAATCATTGGCAGATAATAAAGACTTTATTAGCAAAAAACGTATTGTTTTCAAAAAAGAGTTTAAAGAGAACCTGCCGCTTATCCTTACCGATGAAGAACAATTGCACTATGTTTTCAGTAATATTTTATCCACCATTTATTACCTTGTCCCTGAGGAAAGTGGAGTTTCCCTTTCCACGGGGACGGTGAGCATAGATGCTAAGGAGAAAAGTAGATTTCCGTTAGATCGATCACCGAATGGGTATGCAGTGAAGCTTAGCATCTCTTATCCTGGTGACCCCGGGGGGAAGAAGGACGGTAGTCATTATGGCATTGAACTCTTTTTAGCCCAGCAGATTGTTGAGAGGAATTTAGGATTGATGGAGGTTACTCCATTCCCGGGTGAGACTACCGTTATCATTAAGCTGCCTGTTGCGGTCGGAAGTAAAAGTTAACCCTGTAACGTCATTCATTGATTGTTTGTTTTGAAAACCCCGTGCTTCCTTTGTTTGACGGCCTTTGGCCGTAAAACAAAGCCACCCGTTTCACGGGTGGTAGTTTACTTCATCTCTGCTCCTTAAGAACAACGAATCTATATTCTACGGAGTAAACTTGAATGAATTACGCAGTAGGGCTAGGAACCAAAGGTGATGGAAAAAGTATTAATTGTAGATGATGAACTGGGAACAAGAGAATCCTTGAGGATGATCCTGAAGTATGACTATGAGCTTATCACGGCACAAAGCGGTAAGGAGGCGCTTCAGATTCTCAGCGAAGATTCACCATCGGTCATTCTGTTAGATATAATGATGCCTGGTGAAGATGGTTTGGACGTGCTGGAGAAAATCAAACAGATAACCGTTGCCTCTGTTATCATGATCACTGCCTTAAAGGATGTGAGGTCTGCAGTCAGAGCTATGAAGATAGGGGCCTTTGACTACATTACCAAGCCATTTAACGTGGATGAAATCAAAAATGTTATCAGTAAGGCCCTCTCCACTCAGGATCTCATTGAGGGGGTTAATTGTCTGAGGTCGGAAATTGATAAAAGCTACGCCTTCGGTAACATTATTTCTAAAAGCAAATCCATGAGAAAGGTCTTCCGTCTCATTGAGCAGACTGCTGACAAAATGTCAACAGTCCTCATATCCGGTGAAAGCGGGACTGGTAAAGAATTAGTAGCCAAGGCAGTCCACTATAACGGGCCCAGAAAAGACAAGCCCTTCGTTGCCATTAACTGTGCTGCCATACCTGATACCCTGCTTGAAAGTGAGCTCTTTGGCTATGAGAAGGGTGCATTCACCAATGCCTGTGAGAGGAGGATCGGTAGGTTTGAGCTCGCTGATCAGGGAACACTCTTTTTAGACGAAATCGCGGAGTTGTCTTTAAATACCCAGGTAAAAATATTGAGATTCCTGCAGGAAAGGGAGATTTCCCGTATAGGGGGATCAAATACAATAAAGGTTGATACACGATTAATAGGCGCAACCAACAGGAATCTGGAAAATGCCTTAGCGGAAGGTAAACTGCGAGAAGATTTCTACTACCGGATTAACATCATCCCCATTATTATTCCTCCTTTGAGAGAGAGAAAAGAGGATATCCCTCTTCTGGTAGATCATTTTATTCATAAGGTGAATGAGCGGGAGGGAAGACATATTAAGGGGATTTCCCAAGAGGCGCTTTCGATGCTGATCAGTTACCACTGGCCTGGTAACGTGAGGGAACTGGAGAATATAGTGGAGCGCACGGTAACTTTGACCGATCAGGAAATAATCACGGATAAACATCTAGCTCCCCATATTAAAAATGGTGGTAAAACAGGTTTGATAAAAAATGGGATTCTAAATGGGAAGATGACTTTTCCGGAGGCTGGAGAGCAATTTGAAAAATCAATCATACTAGATGCGCTGGAGAAAACAAATTATGTGCAAACCAGGGCTGCCGCTGTGCTTGGTATAAGCAGGAGGATTTTAAAGTATAAGATGGATAAATTTGGCATCCAACCTAAATCCACTTGAATAAATTCAACTACGTAACCCCTACCATTACCATTAAGATAGCCTTCTAACTTATTTGCCTGTTCTTTCCTGTGAGTCGGCATCAAGTGACCGTAGACATCTAAAGTGAATTGAACCGATGAATAACCAGCCTGTTCAGAGATACATTTTATCTCCTGACCGCTTGCTATCCAAATGGAAACATTCGTATGTCTTAAGTCGTGAAAGCGTATACGCCTTAACCCTGCTTTCCTGATAGTGTTAAGGGGTATCATCTTATATGAGGAATTGTCAGTAGGAGCGTCAAGTTCCTTGTACCAATCGAAGTAATGTATTTCCTCTGTGTGCTTCTCTGTGAATATTATACGTATTGTCAACATCTGTAATTCTAGTTATTGCATTATTATATATGATATTAAAAAATATTATCTATATAATGATATTAACATATAATAATTGACATAATATCGAAATTATGCTACAATGATTATGGTCTGAAGTTGTGGAGTGACTCATGACCGTGGTGGGGGGGGGATTGCTAGCCTTTATTCTTCACCCCCTGCTATTATTTATTCTTACTAATTTTTTCCTTTGCCTTAATCTCATCTAGATAGCCTAGATAATCTTTTTCATTATCCAATTATTTGCTATATCGTTTATAAAAGATGATATTGACATAAATATAAATTTTTGATATTATGTATTCTATTCACGGTCTTGTTTTTCGAAAGGGAATATGACCGTGTTTAAATAGAATGGCAGGGGATTGGATAACCTATTCACCTTCTTTCAACACCCCTGCTATTCGTTTTTTGAATGTCCTACGACTTATCATTTGTTTTACTCACTATGTCCAAGTAGCTTTGGTCTTCCCTTGTCTTCACGTCAGACATGGCATAGAACGCCTGAATATCCAACCGGAGCGAATTACTATAGGCAAGGTAGTTAGTTGCCAAGACAGGGGAGAAATTCACCTTTAGCATTGATAATGCCTTCTTGATTCAATGCAAAGTTAGATATAAGCTACAAGAAAATTAACTTTTCGGTTATTCTGCCAAGCAGTATGTTCTGACCTTGCGTTACAATACCCCCCACGTCCTTTGTAAGCTGCTCCCTCACCCTCTTTAATGTACTTGCCCAAGGGAAGTGCGCTGGTCGAGCTTTCTATTCCGCTTATAATAGCTCAAAGAAAGCTGCACTTTGTGCGAATACCTTCGTTTGTGTTCTTTCTCATTCATAACAAATAATCACCGTTTGGTTACGGATTTGGTAACGTAACAGCTTAACTGCTTGTAATTACTATCAGTAGATTTAGGCTAAATACCCGTTTCACGGGGGTAGTTTACTTTTAACTGTACAAAATTGTGCAGTCTCTCCCTCAATTAATCTTTTTTGCGATTTTTCAAGTAGATATCCTGCCTTTTCTTTTTAGGGAGTTCAAAGATGTACACTGTTAAGCCTGCCTTAAAAGAAATCACTATCTCCTATGTTGTGGTTGCAAAGTGAAAGATACCCTACAGATAACCATTTCCCGTCGCAGGCAGAGTTGGCAAGGGTTTTGCAAAAAAAATGGGAGTTGATGCCATACAATCTGTTTTGTCTAAAAAAGCGAGGAGGGAGAGAATGGAAAATAGAGCCAATGTCTTAGTTGTAGATGATGATTTAGGTCCTAGAGAATCGATGAAGATGATTTTGAAGCCTTTGCACAATGTTTTTACTGCTGAGGACGGTGATGCTGCCCTGCGTGTGTTACAGGAGAAGACGATAGATCTTGTGACACTTGATCTCAAGATGCCGGGGATGAAAGGTGTTGATGTTTTAAAAGAGATTAAAAAGCTTGATCCCAGCATAGAAATCATTATTGTGACCGGATATGGGACGCTGAAAACCGCCACAGAGGCCATGAAGTATGGAGTAAACAGTTACATTACCAAACCTTATAATCTTAATGAGATCACCTCGCTTATTGATAAGGCCATCGAACGCAAGAGATTTAACCATAAATTGACGCACTTTTTTAAAGAGGCCGTCTTTTCAGATGAGGAGAAAGGGGAAGAAGAGATGGGTGATCTTAATTCGGTGACTGAAAATGGCTTGGAGCAGAGCGACAAGGCTGAGAAGCTGCTTGATGTCACCGAGATGAAGTTTAAAAAAATGAAGGAGATGGAAGAGGATTACTCCAAGGATATTAAGGATTTGGAGAAAAGCCTGATTCGTTCTGAGAGGCTTTCCATAGTGGGACAGCTGGCTGCCGGATATGCCCATGAGTTGAATAATAGTTTAAGCACCATGCTGGGTTACACCCAGTTTATTTCCCAAAAGATAGACAGTAACTATCCGGAACTTTCAGATATTATGGATAACATGAAAACAATATCCAGTCAGATTGAACGGTCCAGCGGTATTACCCGGAGCCTGCTGGATTTGTCTCGTAAAACTTCTTCTAAAAGGGAGCCCACCGACATTCAAAATCTTATCGAACAGGTTTTATCATATGTTGAATGTCGTACTCGTGCACTGGGGATAAGAATAAAAAAGGAATATGAGTCTTCCCTGCCACTGATATCGGTTGACCCTAAAAAGTTAGAGCAGGTTTTTCTGAACCTCATAATAAATGCCTTCCAGGCGATGCCGGATGGCGGTACTCTGAAAATCACCGCGAAGCGGATTGAGAGTAGGAAAGGGGATGCAGTGAGATTGGAATTTGCAGACAGCGGTAAAGGCATCGTAGTGAAAAATCTGAATAAGGTCTTTGATCCTTTCTTCTCAACTAAAAAAGGAGTAAATGAGGGTACCGGCTTAGGTCTTTTTATCTCTCGAAGAATTATCGAAAGTTATCAAGGAAGCATTGAACTAACGAGTAAAAGAAATAAAGGTACTACCTTTATTATGGAATTCCCATCTCTTGGGAACTGAGCTTCCCATAAAAAGAAAAAGGCGTAAAGCCCTAAGGAAATGGAAATGGCAGATTGGTGGATTAGGTGTATAGAGTGTAACCAGGTTGCTCACATTACGGATTATGACCGTTTCCCTCAATATCACTGTGATAGAAATCTTGATGAGATTACAGAAAAGCCTGTAGATGATACGAAGCGTTTTATGACTCAGCATATAAATCACAGGATGGAAGAGATCACGGTAATTAAAAATTCTTTTATAAGTGAAGGGCGTTATGGAGAGCCACTAAATGTGAGCTATCGTGAGGCAACCAATGGTAAGGAACGATTTGTAATTCAAGAATGGCGGGAAGATGTGAATTCCCCTTTACGCTACGAGCTTATCCCCGGCTATATTAAAACCAGCTTCCGCCTGGAGGTACAATCTGATGAAATAAGAAGGCAGATGAACGAGGAGATAGCGCATCTCCCTCTAGCAGCAGCTAAAATCGAACAGTTCATTAAAATAGTTGAAAAAGTAGTTTCCCGGTCCCCCATGAGAGATGCAATTGAAATAACTGCAGAATCGGACACACCCCTTGACGCGTACTGTAAAATGGATTCCAATATTGTAAGGGGAATCTTACGTTTGAGTGAAGGGGTTTTCGACGCGAAGGAAATGAGGAAGGTAGAGCAGTTTATATATCGCAATAATAACTTTAACGACTCTATGACGCTACTGCTTAAAAGATCATTTGACGTAAAGAAAAGACACCCTGAGCCACTTAAGTCGGATAAAGAACAGTCACTTTTTGACGAAGCAGTTGCGAAGAGATCAAACCGATAGTGAAAAACTCAGTCATTAGTTAGTAGGGAGTGCTTTCGCGAGCATCAATACTTCATCAAGCTGTCCCAGCAATACCAACATTTGCCTTTTACTCTTTTCAAATTGAGGGAGCTGCGCTTTACTAATTGAGCTTATGCGGGGGCTCCTAAATTTCAGGGGATCAATAAACCCACCTCTCTTTTTTAAGCGATAATCCAGATGAGGACCTGTGGCGAGGCCAGTAGACCCCACATAGCCAATCACCTTCCCTTGTTTGACTCTCTTTCCCAGTTTCATCCCTTTGGCAAAACGGGAGAGGTGCCCGTAGTAAGAGGTGTATATATGATTGTGTCTTAATTTAATGCATTTTCCGTAATCGTTTTTCCATCCAAAAAAAATAATCTTTCCGTCACAGATTGCTTCCACAGGGGTGCCGGTGGGGGCCGCGTAATCCACACCTGAGTGAGGGCGATTGATTCTCAGAATGGGGTGAAAACGCCTTTTGGAAAACCTGGAGCTTATGCGGCTGAAGCGTAGGGGTGATTTGAGAAACTCCCTGTCAACAGACCTGCCTTCATCATCATAATAACCTGCGTTTCCTTTATCGTTTTCAAAATAAAAGGTTCGGAATCGTTTTCCCTGATTGGTAAACTCCGCAGCCAGAATCTTTCCGTACTTTACGAACTCACCGTCTTTGTATATCTCTTCGAAGAGAAGCCTAAAGCTGTCATTTTCTCTGAGGTCACTGAAGAAATCTACATCCCAGGCAAAGATGTCGGCGAAATTTAAGATTAACTGGGGGCCGCATCCAGCCTTGGTGGCATCTTCAAAAAGGCTGTTCTTGATGGTACCAGCAATGGTGCGGAGCTTGCTATCAAAGGCAATTTCTTCCTTAGAGGCAAGGTATCCTTGATCGGTTTTGGTTACCACCAGTATATGCCGGCCGTCAAAACTGAATTCTAAGCGCACAACGGTGTGGTGGACGGGATTAATCTTAAGTGTCATGGAATTTCCCGGTTTTACTTTTTTAAGATTGTAAATGCTCTTGCTGCTCTCTATTAACGAAGAAATGTTCTGGTGTGAAAAGCCAAAGTCTAAAAGGACCTCATAGAAGGTATCTCCCTGTTTGAAGATGTATTCTACTTTAGTAACCTCCTCCTGCTGCTCATCATAGGCAAGATGCTTTTCTTCCTTGTCACTGGCCGGAGTAATTGCCTCTACTCTTTGGGCAACGGAATTCTCTTCAGAGCCGGCCAGGTAGCCAATTATGAATCCAAGCAGAAAAAAGGGCAGAATAATCAACCCCAGCTTTAGGAGCCTACTCGTGGTAGTACTTCTTCTCATCATTGGTTTCAGGTTGTTTGGATTTTATGCTTTTTAAGTGCTTTGTGGTAAATTGTATAAACACACACTAAACTACTAAATGAATAACTCTATTATACCATCGTCAGCTTAAATACCAAGCATTAGTTAGTATTTGTTATAAATAAATTTTTTATTGTTATTGTTTAATCTTAGTTTTTAATATCGCTATCTTATTGTTTTTATCATGTACCTTGAACTCCTAGTATTTCAAACCCGGATTTTGCAGTATGACTCACGGCTTTGCATTAGAGTCATGGGCCGGTCAAGCCGTAGTAGATGGCTAATGTAAATTCTGGGTTTAGCCTTGCAGTTTTACTAGGGATCGTGTAGCCTTTGGTAACATATGGGAAACTCCCTTTATGCGAGATGATTTAGTAATCATGGAATAGATCCGGGGTAATTAAAACGATCCTGGATACTGGTTACTTGATGCTAGATAAGAGATCCAATATCTAGTATCCAGAATCCGGTATCTAGCATCTCACATCCAGCATCTTTTCTGCCTAATGCGATAAGTTTTGAAAACAAGCTGAGCTCCCTTTGGAGGTCGAATTATGAAGATACCTGAACTCTTGGTACCGGCTGGTAATCTTGAAAAACTAAAGATGGCGGTTCACTATGGTGCTGATGCTGTCTACCTAAGTGGTAAAGAATATGGACTGAGAAGCTATGCGGGAAACTTTACCCTCTCTGAAATGGAAGAGGGGATTAAGTTTGCTCATAAGCGTCAGGTTAAGGTGTATGTTACCGTTAATATCGTTGCTCGAAACGATGATTTTATTGTTCTTCCTGATTATCTCAACTCCTTGAGCGAGCTTAAAGTTGATGGGCTGATTGTCAGCGACCCCGGCATCATCGCGCAGGCCAGACAACATGTCCCTCATCTCCCTCTCCATTTAAGTACGCAGCTTAGCACCTCTAACTGGTGCAGTGCTCAATTCTGGCAGCAGCAGGGGATATCACGCATAAACCTTGCAAGGGAGCTTTCCCTTGAGGAAATTGCTTTAATTAAGCAAAGAGCACCTGTTAAAATTGAGATCTTCGTTCACGGGGCGATGTGTATCTCTCATTCCGGGAGGTGTCTTTTAAGCACCTATCTTACACAAAGAGACCCCAACCGGGGGGAGTGTGCGCATCCCTGTCGCTGGAAATATTCCCTCATGGAAGAAAACCGTCCCAATCGCTATTTCCCTATTACTGAGGATGAGTATGGAAGTTATGTTTTCAACTCAAAAGACCTTTGCCTGATAGAATACCTTCCTGAGATTATAGCTGCCGGAGTTGACGCCATCAAGATTGAGGGCAGGATGAAGGGAATACACTATGTTGCCAGCGTCACTCGAATCTACCGTCGTGCGTTGGACTGTTACGGGGAAGCCCCTGAGCGCTATCAATTTCAAGCTGAGTGGCTTGAGGAGTTAAAGAAAATAAGCCACCGGGATTATACCATCGGCTTTTTTCTCGGCACCCCTTCCGAAGAGAGTTTTAGATATGATACCTCTAACTATGTAAGAACTCATGAACTGGTAGGGGTGGTAAAAGAGGTTTTGCCCTCGACAGGTGAAGATGCTTCCACGGATTCTGCAAGACTGGTTAAACTTCAGGTCCGCAATAAAATTACCCAGGGTGATAAGGTTGAGTTTATCGATAAAGATCTGAATAGCTATCATACCACAGTGGAAAAGATGATGAATGAAAAAGGGGAAGTTCTTCCCTTGGCACAACCTGGGCAGGAAATTGTAATCAGAACGAACTCACAGGTGGGAGTAAACGATCTTTTAAGAAAGAAAAAGGTCTCCTCGTAAGGCTTCATACGTTCGCATCTTTGTTTCCTACCTTCTTTGGCTGAATAGACGTTGCCACCTAAGATGCTTAAACCTGATTTCCCCGATAGCATAACTATACACCACATCAATATTTAGGTACAATATACAGACTTGACATTTGATCATGTACAATATATAGTATGCCGGATTGAATAGTTGCATTCTTATAATTACCAGGGTAACAATGATTTAATGGAATGGAAACGGGGGATAGTAAAGAATAATGGTAAATAATAAAGGTGATCATTGTACGAATTCTAATTCCTAAACCCTGATCCCTGTGATAGGCAGCTGGCAACCGAAAAAAGACAACTGATAATCGGTAACTGACTAAACTTCCAGTATCCACTATTTAACAATCTGCGTCCCTCAAGATAATGTCTGGATTGCCGATTAGATTGAGCGCATGTCTTACTATAAGGTCGGTTGTGAACGCTTTTTTATGTCCACCAGTAGAGTTGCTGGTGGGATAAAAAAATTGACAAGCAACCTCTTTTGAAGTTATTCTATATGCTACATATATTCATGAAGCATGAAGAGTATTTTGTTATTTTTATGTTGACAAAATATAATTTTACGCATATATGAATAGACTTTCAAATGAATGGGTTAAAGAAAAATCAGAATGTTTTTAGGATTAGATTAGATGAAATAAAGGAAGATGGGTATCACCTGTCCTGTAGCAGAAAAAAGAATTGGATTGAGGATATAGTAAAAGACATAAGAAATATTGGTTTTTCCTTTGTTGACGATGCCTGGATTCAGTTAGAGATTTTCAAGACTGGAAGGGATGTCTTTGTTAGGGGACTGACTACTACCACCATAAAGATACATTGTATAAGATGTCTGGATGATTTTGATTTACCTCTTAAGGCAGAATTCCGATATGTCCTTTGCCCCTCGGAGGAAAGGGAATTATCCCCGGAGATAGAAGTCAACAAAGAAGATTTAGACATACTCTACTATCAAGGAGATAGTATCGATGTAGTACCGTTAATCAGGGAACAGATCCTTTTGAATATCACCTCATATGCCCTGTGCCGGGAATCCTGTAAGGGAATATGCTCCCAGTGTGGATCAAATTTAAATCAGGGTCCATGCCAGTGTGATAAGCAAGAGGCAACCATTTCTAAATTTGCAGCACTTAAACATTTCCCTGTAAAACACTAATCAAATATAAGTGAGAAACTGTTATGGCTTTACCACGTAGAAAGCTTTCAAAATCAAGAAAGAGAAAACGTCGCACTCACGATAGTCTGTCATCGGGGAACTTAACCCTCTGCCCCCAGTGTGGTGAGTCAAAACTGCCCCATCATGCCTGTCCCCATTGTGGTACCTATAAAGGCCGTGAGGTAATAAAAATAGAAGAGGTCTAATCACACTTTTTTAAAGTTCATTTTTTATATAATCCCTTTTAGAAAGTGATTTATGATAAGAGCTAGGATTGTGGGTACGGGTTCCTACGTGCCTGAAAAGGTATTGACCAATCAGGAGTTGGAAAAAATAGTTGATACCAGTAATGAGTGGATCGTTTCCCGTACCGGTATTAAGGAGCGAAGGATTACCGCCGATGGAGAAGCATCCTCTGCCCTTGCGACCAATGCTGCCGAGAATGCCCTGGAGATGGCAGGGATTTCTCCTGAAGAATTGGACGTAATCGTTGTGGGTACCGTCACCCCGGATATGTTATTTCCTTCGGTAGGGTGTATGGTGCAGGATAGATTAGGGGCAAAAAAGGCAGCTGCATTTGATGTCTCGGCAGGATGCACGGGCTTCATCTATGCACTCTCGGTTGCAAACAGCCTTATAAGAAGTGATACTTACAAGAAAGCCCTGGTAATAGGGACTGAGAACCTCTCCAAGATAACCGATTATCAGGATAGGGGAACCTGTGTGTTGTTGGGAGATGGCTCGGGTGCGGTAGTATTAGTGAGGGAAGAGGGTGAAAGGGGTATTATATCCACTCATCTTCATTCTGATGGAAGCTATGGAAACCTTCTCTACCAGCCTGGAGGGGGAACCGCTGTTCCTGCCACCCATGAAAGTATCGATAATAGGTTACACTATCTTAAGATGGACGGTAATAAGATATTTAAGATTGCGGTTAAATCACTGGAAGAGGCTGTCCTTGAAACACTCGCGTTTAATAATATCAAAGACAGTGAGATTGATCTCCTCATACCCCACCAGGCCAACTTGAGGATTATCCAAGCCATAGCGAAGCGATTAAATCTGCCGGAGGAAAAAGTCTTTGTCAACATTCACAAATATGGTAATACTTCATCAGCCTCTATTCCCATTGCGCTGGATGAGGCCAACAGGACAGGAAGAATTAAAGCGGGCAATCTAGTGCTTTTTAATGCTTTTGGTGCAGGACTGACCTGGGGGGCTGCCATGGTAAGATGGTAAATGTTTTAAAATGTAGGGTTGATTACTGATTAATTTATAAAGATAGGAGAGTGACTGTATGGATTATGGTTTGACTGAAGAGCAGAAAGAGATTGTGGAACTGACGCGGAAGATTGGAAAAGAACGGATGCTGCCTGTGAGGGCCAAGCTTGACGAGGAAGAGGAATTCCCCTGGGAAATTATTAAGATACTGGCTGATGCCGGGCTTTTTGGGATTTACATCCCTCAAGAATATGGTGGCCTTGGATTCGGTAACTTTGAAAATGGTCTTGCAGTTGAGGAGCTAAGCAGGTATTGTATAGGAATTTCTGTTTCTTTTGCTGCGAGTGGTCTGGGGGCGTATCCTATACTGCTGTACGGAAGTGAAGAGCAGAAGAAGAAATATCTTTCCATCATCGCCTCAGGGAAGAAGTTGGCTGCTTTTGGCATTACCGAATCGGCTGCTGGTAGCAATGCCGCAGCTATTCGCACTACCGCGGTGAAGGATGGCGATGAGTATGTATTAAACGGGGTCAAGCAGTGGATTACCAACGGGGGGGAGGCCGAGATCTATTCGGTCATCGCAAAAACAGATAAAACCAGGGGGCCGCGGGGTGCCAGTGCCTTTATAGTTGAAAAAGATACCCCGGGTTTTACCTTCGGTAAAAAGGAGAAGAAGTTGGGTATCAGGGCCTCTGCTACCAGAGAATTGGTATTCGAGGACTGCCGTATTCCCAAGGAAAATCTGATAGCTCGGGAGGGGATGGGGTTTATCATTGCTATGAAAACATTTGACCAGACCCGCACGGGTATTGCTGCTCAGGGGGTGGGATTAGCCCAGGGAGCACTGGATGCTGCAATTGAATACGCCAGGGAAAGGGAAACCTTTGGTAAACCCATTATCTCCCATCAGGCGGTACAGCACATGCTTGCTGATATGGCCACAGAAATCGAGGCGGCACGGGCACTTACCTATCTTGCTGCGAAGACTGCGGATAACAATCCAAAAGATCTTACCAAAGTTTCGGCCATGTGCAAGTTATTCGCTACTGATGTGGCCATGAGAGTCACCACTGATGCGGTGCAGATATTTGGTGGTTATGGATATATGAGGGATTATCCGGTGGAAAAGATGATGCGAGATGCCAAAATACTCCAGATCTATGAGGGCACCAACCAGATTCAACGCAATGTTATTGGACAATATCTCATAAAAGAAGGTGCCCGCAGACGGTAAGGTCTCGAGGGATTAAAGGAAATATCGAAAACGGAAACTTGATTGGCAATAAATCGATTGTCAAAAATAGTTTAACAGTTTCAATTGTTTGTGGAATTTAAGAGGCGTAAACTGTGGCACTAAACGGTAAGGTTGCCGTTGTTACGGGAGCTGCTCAGGGTATCGGTAAGACTATTACATTGCTTTTAGCTGAAAAGGGAGCCTCTCTGGTCCTGTGTGATATCAATCTGGAAGCGGCGGAGGAAGCCGCCAGGGAAATTGAGGAGAGGGGAGGTAAGTGTCTTGCCCTCAAGTCGGATGTTTCGAACTTTCAGAATGCGGAGAAAATCATTAAACAGGCCGTTGAGCGCTTCGGTTCGATTGATATTTTGATCAATAATGCAGGTATTACCAAGGATAATGTGCTTTTAAGGATGAAAGAAGAGCAGTGGGATCAGGTAATGGCGGTAAACCTTAAGGGAACCTTCAATTTTACCAAGGCCGCCATCAAAGTAATGCTGCGTAAAAGGAGTGGAAGGATTGTCAACATTGCTTCGATTACCGGGATGATGGGAAATGCCGGCCAGGCTAATTATTCGGCTTCTAAGGCAGGAGTTATTGGTTTTACCAAGGCGGTTGCCAGAGAATATGCTGATCGGGGAATAACGGTAAATGCGGTTGCACCGGGGTTTATTGCAACTGCCATGACCGACGCCATACCTGGAAAGGAAAAGGAAGAGTTGATTAAACAAATACCAATGAAAAAACTCGGCACTCCCGAAGACGTGGCCAATGCAGTTTATTTCTTAGCTTCGGATGAGGCAAGCTATATCACGGGCCATGTTATAGGAGTGAATGGTGGGTTGTACATGTAATGAAATTAATTTATTAAGGGAGGTGATATGACGATGAGTACTGAGGAAAAAATAAAAAATATCATAATAGAGCAATTAGGTGTAAGTGCAGATGAAGTGGTACCCGAAGCCTCGTTCGTGGATGATTTAGGCGCTGATTCTCTCGATCTGGTTGAACTGGTGATGGTTTTAGAAGAAGAATTTGGAAAAGAGATTCCAGATGAGGATGCGGAAAAGATCCAAACGGTTAAGGATGTCATTAACTATATTAACGGGCATATGTCAGATTAATTTTTGACGACTTTGTAAAAAGTCCATCGGCTGTGTTGCGCTTCATATTTAGTCATTACCTGGCTGAGCTCGGCCACACCGATGTACCTCTGAGTAGGCCACATTCCTAAAGATTATCGCGCCTTGCATCTGGAGCTTTTTACTTTGTTGTTTGATTTGTGAATTTTTCACAAAAACAGTGAACCACTCTTATTCATCCATAAGAGGAGGGCACGATAATGGGAAAAAGAGTTGTAGTAACCGGAATGGGTATAATCAGCCCATTGGGGACTGGTGTTGAAAAAAACTGGGAGGCTATCTGCCAGAGTAAATCGGGTATTGCACCCATTACTAGATTTGATACCAGTGATTTTGTCAGTAAGATTGCGGGAGAGGTTAAAGACTTCAACCCGGAAGACTACATGGACAAGAAAGAGGTTAAGAAGATGGATATTTTTATCCAATTTGCCCTTGCCTCTGGAAAGATGGCCATTCAGGATTCCCAGTTGGAGATTGATGAAAGTAACGCCGATCGGGTGGGTGTGCTGGTGGGAGCTGGAATAGGTGGTCTTTCTACCATCGAAAAGTACCATAGTATCCTGCTGGAAAAGGGTCCCAAGAAGATATCTCCTTTTTTTATCCCGATGCTTATTGTCAATCTTGCCCCCGGTCAAATCTCCATCTATTTTGGAGCACGAGGCCCTAACAGCAGTGTGGTAACGGCATGTGCCACTGGTAATCATTCCATAGGGGAGGCCTTCAAGATTATCCAGCGTGGAGATGCAGATGCCATGATTGCCGGGGGTGCGGAATCTGTCATCACTCCTTTGGCTGTTGGTGGATTCAGTTCCATGAAGGCACTCTCCACCCGGAATGATGAACCGGAGAGAGCCAGCCGTCCCTTTGAAAAGGACCGGGATGGATTCGTCATTGCTGAGGGAACCGGTGTCCTTATCTTGGAGGATCTTAAACATGCACTCAAAAGGGGAGCAAATATTCATGCTGAGATCGTTGGTTTTGGCTGTAATGGAGATGCCTATCATATCTCGGCGCCCTCTCCAAATGGAATCGGTGCGGCTAAATGCATGGAGATATCCATGAGAGATGCTGGCATCAACTATGATGAAATCGATTATATCAATGCCCACGGTACTTCAACCCCGCTAAACGATATGGCTGAAACTATGGCGATGAAAACGGTCTTTAAAGATCATGCAAAGAAGATAGCCGTCAGTTCTACTAAGTCGATGACGGGGCACCTGTTAGGTGCGGCAGGGGGTGTAGAGGCAGTCTATTCCATTTTGGCCATAAAGCACGGGGTTATTCCACCTACTATAAATTATGAAACCCCCGATCCGGAGTGTGACCTGGATTATGTTCCTAACACCCCCAGAGAGGCAAAGGTAGGGTTTGCCATGTCAAACTCTTTTGGATTCGGTGGGACTAACGCTACCCTCATCTTTAAAGAATTTTCCGGATAATTGCTAATTAAATGAAAATATCTATTGGATGTGACCACCGGGGTTTTAGTTTAAAAGAAGAATTAAAAACATTCTTAAGTAACGAGGGATTTACTGTTGAAGATAAGGGTCCCTCCAATGAGGAGTCGGTTGACTATCCCGATTTTGGCTCTTTAGTTGCTCAAGAGGTATCTTCCGGTTCCTGTGATCGTGGCATCCTCATCTGCAGTACGGGTATCGGGATGTCGGTGGTGGCCAATAAGTTTCCCCATGTAAGAGCGGCTCTCTGTGCCGACGTAGAGACAGCACAGCAGTGCCGTGAACACATTGACTCCAATGTTTTA
>JAZFSJ010000496.1:0-2483 GCA_036446115.1 Thermodesulfobacteriota bacterium
TCTCGTTGTCCTTGTTATTCAAGATTCAAGACCTGTTGTCTTCTTGGTTGTTTAGTGGTTTTTTGCTTGAAGAGCCTGTGGCGCCTCGGCCTCCAGCTCTTTCCACACCATGGCGGATTTCCTGGCAACCTTTTCCTCATAATACTCGAAATCAAGAATAAGAATTCCCTTTCCGGGAGCGGAATAAGGGAAAATTTAGAGTTGTGTAAAATAAACGGATGCATCCCAATATGTAGTAGGGCCGGTTGAAAAACATCAATCATCATCCGGCAACCGACTTCCGGAATTCAGATAACGGGTACCGGTCATATTGTCAAGAAGGCATTTTTCTCCAAACGGTCTGAAATGTTGGGATTTTGGGCATAGGAAGCCTGACTGCCCGAGTGTGGTTTTTAAAAAATAGGCCTCTGCAGTGTAATCCGGATCCCTGATGTAATCATCCATGCTTGGACCTGCGGTAAACCCAAAACTTGTGTGTTCTGTTATCTCAACTGACTAAATTTGTTTGATATCAAACGAATATCTCAACCGATTATCCTTTCTCCTGACAGGACGGTGTTTGTTATGTTTGGAGAATTAATATTCTGCAAAGAAATTGTGGTTTCTTTTCCATGCTTATTAAGTGCCGACAAATTTTATAGGTAAACACATTTAACAAAGGAGAGAACCCATGTTTAAAAGGATTCTGCGGTCACTATTAGTAATCATCATCGTGATTATCCTTTACCTTCTGGTCTGGCCGGTGCCCATCGATCCGATTGCCTGGGAGGCCCCACCAAACCCTGGCTATACAGGCTTATTCGCAGTCAACAAGCGTCTTAAAGGAATTGAGACCTTTCCGATTGCAGATAATCATGGCCCGGAAGATATTGCCATTGACTCTCAAGGGCGTATTTATGCAGCTACCCACGAGGGAAGAATTGTGCGATTAAATGCTGATGGCTCCAACCCCGAAAACTGGGTCGACACAAAGGGCCGACCGCTCGGTATTGACTTTGACAGTAAAGGCAATTTGATTGTTGCCGATTCTTTTCGAGGCCTTTTATCCATCGCACCGGACGGCACAATTACTGAACTGGCGACAACGGCGGATGGAGTTCTGATCCGCTTTGCTGACGATGTGGACGTTGCAGCCGATGGCAAGATTTATTTCTCTGATGCCTCAACCAAATTTGGCGCCAAAGAATCGGGAGACACCTACGAAGCGAGCCTGCTTGATCTAATGGAGCATGGTGGCCACGGGCGGTTGCTGGTATATGACCCAGCCACTGGCGTGGCGAAGACACTGTTGGATGGTCTGAATTTTGCCAATGGTGTCGCGGTCAGCCATGATCAAAGCTATGTATTGGTAAATGAAACAGGTGGCTATAGGGTAATTCGTTTCTGGATCGAAGGTCCAAAAAAGGGGAAGTTTGAAACACTTATTGGCTCGTTACCATCTTTTCCTGATAACATATCAACCGGTCATGATGGTCGCTACTGGGTGGCATTTGTCTCGCCGCGTAACCCACTGGTCGACAAGCTTGCAGGTAAGCCCTTCATGCGTAAAGTAATTCAGCGCATGCCTGCTTTCATGCGGCCCAAAGCGGTTGCTTATGGCCACATCATAGCAATTGACGACAAAGGTAAAGTATTGGTAGACCTTCAGGACCCTGATGGAAGCTACCCGATCAACACAAGTGTGATAGAAACTAAAGATTACCTCTATATTGGTAGCCTTGTTGCTCCAGTTCTTGGCCGCTTCAAGAAGGAAAAGATTGGCCTATGAAAAAGTAGGGTCTTCCGTACGACAAGAAAAAATGGTTAAATGGATAGTATGCAGATAACTGCTATGTATTGCAACTGCCTAAATTTATTTGATACAATACTAACACCTCAACCGATTATCCTTTCTTGAGAATACCTGCATTAAGGCTGGAAAGATCAAAATATAGTGATTCATCCTAACGACAGCAAATGCGCGA
Organism: Thermodesulfobacteriota bacterium; assembly: GCA_036446115.1. GTDB lineage: Bacteria > Desulfobacterota > WTBG01 > WTBG01 > WTBG01 > JAZFSJ01. The sequence goes on from JAZFSJ010000496.1 coordinate 1,965, forward strand.
TTGCTGCCTTGAACCTGGAAAAATTAAAGCCCTAAAAATGCTTGATTTACAAACTAAATCAGCTATAAATTTAAATTTTTTGCAGGTGAAACATTAGGCAAGAAGTCAAGCATCCCGAATTACAGATACTAAACACTTATCTCAACATTCTGATAACATCTAAATTTTGCATATTGGCAAGATTTTTCCAATTAACTCACCCTTCCTTTCCATCGATCCATCCTACCCGATAATACCACTATGTAGCATATAAATGTTTGAATTATTTGATTATTTATCATTTGACACGTAAAATTACTTGTTATAAAGTATCTAATATAGATTCTCTTTCTGACAACCGATCTGTATCTCATACCACTTCAATTGTGTAACACCTCTTATTCTGCAGACCTCATTCTCTATAACAGGGTAGTGGATAATCTATTGAGTAATGCCGTTAAATTTACAGGTGACACTGATGATAGGAAGATTGAGCTCGTCTGCCGCAAGAAGGATAAATGTGTGCAAATATGCGTTAAG